>JBBAAG010000050.1 GCA_041658405.1 Elusimicrobiota bacterium | reverse complement strand
ATGGGCGCGAGGTACTATGACTCATTTGTGGGACGCTTTATTTCCCGTGATCCAGTAACTGACATGAGCGATTCTGTTTCTTTCAACAAGTACGTATACTGCCGTAATAACCCGTTAAACTTGATAGACCCGAAGGGGTTGCAAGCGGAAGAAATAGAAGAAATAATGAATAGTTGGACTATGTGGGAAGAACTCGGGTTAACAGAAGAAGGCTTGGCGATGATAAATTGGCTGGAAGAACTGGCGGTAGTGAACGAAATAATAGACGAATCTACGAACATAGACTGGGAAGCTAAAGCGCAGATAGAAAAAGATGAACTATTGAGGCAACAACAAACCGGTGCAGAACCTACACAAGAGACAGGAGGGGTGACTGTTAGTAATCAGATGTTGGCAGACATAGTTCAAGACGATTGCAGCAGAAAAAATGAGTGCAAAGCTACTGGGGATGAATGTATAGGCATGAAATTATTGCAGGGCGGATTCTTTAATACCGGTAAGAAGAAAGAAGATACAAAACCACCTACAGTATCTGTAAGAGTAAATGCAGGAGGGTCGGTTAATATGTTTGGGATTTCAGTACTCGCATACACTTCTGTTGGTGCTAATTCAAAGGGTCAGGCAGAACTTAAATCCAACACAGGTATAGGGGTAGTAAGTGGTACTAAATTATCACTGGGGGGTTCGGTTACGGTTTCTTTTGGGCAACCAGCAGAAATGAATTCCGGAATCACAGAGTCATATTCATTAAATGGTTCAGTTATTACACCAGGGGGAACGGTTACCACTCCGTTATCAAATCCACTAAGTGGATTTAGTGTTACATCACCTACGGTAGGAATTAATATAGCTCCGGCACCAGCAGAAGTGAAAGTATCAGTTGTTAACGTGAGAACAACATCCATAGGAGTTAGTTTATTTAATAAATAATATGACTATTCGACAAAAAATCATAGCTATAAAAATAATTGGATTTATATGTAATGCAATACTAATGATTGTTTTGGCTATTCTTTCTAAAGGAAATACAATATTAACATTTATAGGATTAGCATTATTAAATTTCATATTACTGTATTATATAGGTAAGAATTTTAGATGTCCTAAATGTCATAATAAATTAATAGAATTTTCCTCGGATCCAGACATTACTCCCAAAACATGTGAACATTGTGGTCATTCTTTTGAATAGTTAAGGAGAGAAATATGAATAAATGGAAAATCGTTGCATTGGTTAGCATATTAATAAATGTTATTGTTTTGTCATCAATAGCATTGCCACAAATTCAGCAATATTATAGAACATTAAAAGCAATAAATATTCTTGATCAGTATTATACAATGATTCAACAAAAACAATATTTGTCCATAAACAACATGATAAGCAACCGATTTCCTGAACCTGATAAATTTTTGAAAACAGCAGAAATAGTTAATAACAAATTGGGAGGGTTAGTGAATTACAAAGTCGCATTAGTGCTTTATTTTTCTAAAAGTAATAAAGAATTTGACGAATATTATGAAGTCAAATGTGATGTACAGTACAAAAATTCTGCTGGTGTTGAATATTTTACTTTTGATAAGGACTGGAAAATATTAGGAGTTAGTATAACATCCCCAGGACTCGTGGACACAATAAAATAACATTTCAAGTTAATCAATATGATGTCCACAGATGGGACGGCGTTGAGTTAGTTCACTTAACGGGAATATGAATATGTTTAGCACAATATCACAAAACACTTTGAACCGCCTGACAAGCGTTTCCACAAAGTTTTTGTCAACCAACCAAACGTATAACCTGTCGCATACCTACGACGCAGTGGGTAACCGTAAGACAGTAACCTATCCCGATAACAAGGTTACGGAGTTTTGGTATGACGAACTTAACCGACTGGACTATCTAACGGACGAGGATGCGGGAACGTTAAGTTTTGATTACTACAAAACTGGTACACGCAAGAAAATAACGTTCCCTAACGGTATAGAAACGTCGTATACCTACAACGCTAACAATTGGGTAGAAAATATAGACAGTAACCTTTCCGGGATGCCGTACTTCCATTACGGGTACAACCTTGCGGGGATGAAAACCGGACTGCGGGACAAAAGTTTTCCGTATCCTTGGGAAGAAATGATAATAAGCAACCTGCTTGACAACCAACCAAGAATACGTTAGAATATATATGAATACTAAAGAATATGCAAGGAGGGATTATATATGCCTAAAGTAATAACCATCCGTTTAGCGGACAAAGAATACGAAGCAATCTCTACCGCCGCGGAAGCCGAACACCGGCCGATCTCGAATTTTATCACCGCCCGGGTGTTAGAAGACATTGAAGCGTCCTGCAACGTAGACTCTATAGAGATGGCGCAGATAAAGTCTGACAAAAAGTTAATGGGAAAACTTAAATCCGGCCATTTGGACGCGAAGAAACAAAACGGGAAGTTCGTTGGATAACTATCGGATATTCGAGACCACACAGTTCATAGATGATCTGGGCCAAGACTTTAGCGGGCAGCAGGACCGTATTAAACGGAAACTCCGCGCGTACGTCTATCCCCAGCTTAAACAAAACCCGTATTTCGGGAAGAACATCAAGAAACTTACGAACTACACACCGGAAACCTGGCGGTACAGGATAGGCGACAACCGGTTTTTTTATGAAATAGACAATGGTAAGAAGATAGTATTCATGATTGCCGCTGACAGCCGTCAAGGCGCGTATTAAAAAGGAGACCCCATTTACCAGTTCAGCGCGAACGGCAAGCTAGTCACCATTTCTGTTACTCATCATAACTGTGTGTCAATGATTGCTGGCCTTCCAACGCGGTTTTTACGCGTTCATAATTCTTGCGCAGAGTTTCAGTTTCTTTTGATTTAAAATCTATGTCTTCAAATACCTGGTAAATAACCGCGCCGTCTACAGTCTTAGGGATAGGTAAGTTCATTGAATAACAGATCGTAGGGACTACGTCCACCAGCCATACGTTACGGTCAAGGACCGCGCCTTTTTTTATGCCCGGGCCGTTGATTATAAACAATCCTTTCATCGAGCCCATGCCATAATCACCTGTGGTTAGTTGTCGGCCGTGTTCACCTGAAACCCATGCGTGTACACCGTAAACTATATCCCCGATTCTGTCACCGTAAAGGCCGAGTATCCGCGCGTCTTCTTTTTTCCAGGCGAAGGCGATTGGCTTCTTCCCGTTATGTTTGTCAGTATAGTCGTATAACAGATTTATTATTTGTTCCCGTACTTTTTCGTATTCTTCACCAGGTTCAACAATGCCATCCGGGTCACGGCTTTTTAGATTGACATATACATAAACTGACCTTTGGGAGATCGCTTTTGTTTTGGTCCAGTCAACTTCTTTCTTACCGGTTAGTTCGTTTGTTTTATAGGCTGTTAACCCTGCTTTGGTTAATAACGGTTGGATACTGAAGTTTTTGAACTCCGGGGACATACGGTCTTCCGTGGGTACCGCGCCATGGTCCGAGACTATGATCTTTAGTGTGTCCTCACCCGCAGCGGTAAAGATTTTGCCTACCATTTTGTCTAAACTGTCATAAAATATGTCTTCAACTTTCTGGCAGGTTTCTAAGTCTGTTTTACTCTTGACAGGGTCGTTGTGGTGAAACAAAAAGTGGTATGTGTGGTCAGGGATATGCGCGTGTAACGCAAAAAGTGTCCATTCATTGTTTGTCATTAAGTACTGCGCTGCTTCCGCGAACCATGTGTTCTCAAGTTCCGCACGTTCAAGGTATGTCTGGGTATCAATCCATCCGAGGTTGACACTGTCTTCCATAGCGCGTAAGGGTAAGCCGTTGAGGGGTTCAAGTTTTTGCGCGATATCATCAGGGAATGACCATCCGCCGTAATGTACTGGTTGGGAGACGTAAAGGTTTAACTTACTTGCGTCAGAGGATAGTTCTATGAGTTTACACATGAAGAACGCTTTTTTCTTACCTTCTTCTGTTTCAAATATGTCACTGACTTTGTTGCTCCACTCGCCTTGTTTAAGGGTTAAAAATATGTCGTTACCGTCCTGTGATTTTGATAATGATACTTTGTTATACCCGTTACCGTCAGTGTCCTGTACCAGCACATAGTAAGTTACCGGGGTTACTTTGATCCTGGTTTTACGCGCACCGTACTTAAATTTTGCGGATAAGCTTCGTTTTGCAGGGGGTAGGTTTTTCCAGGTATGCCCTGTGTCTTCCAAGCTCACGACATCAGCAAAAGGTAGTTCTTCTGTAGTGATACACTGATCATCTGAGAGTAGATGTAGGTAGTCCCAGATACCAAGGTATTTACCGGATTTATCATGGCGCCAGTCGTTGATGTGTAATCCAAACCCGCCTAATTGAACACCTTTTTTCATCCTAGGAGGCCATGTTGTGGGATAGTTGATGACTATAGATTTTTTGTCAGCGCGTTCCCATGCTTCCCATATATACTCAGCCTGGCAGTCCTGTGAGTTAAACGCTTCGTATGTATTATTGGAATCAAGGCCTGTCCCGGGTTTGTGTATATGGAAACACGTAATCCCGTGTGTACCCGGCCATGCGCCAGTAACGATTGTTGTCCAGTTAGGCGGGGTTATCGTTGGGTGAGGAACCAGGCAGTTATCTGCCCAAACACCGGTTTGTATTAACTTAGCTATGTTTGGCATCTTGCCTTCTTTAACACAGCGTTTAATGGATTTCACGATTGGCGCGTCAAAGCCTATGATCACAACTTTTTTGGGTGATACCTGCATAAATTCTTCCCTCCATAAATGTATTATTGTTTACAGAATTATAGTATATTATCAAAAAAATGCGGTGTTTTAATGGTATAATATTTTTTTTAATATATTGTTTAATAGGATTATTTTTTAAGAAAAAGGGGAGGGTAAGGTAATTTTATGAAAAGGAGTTTCGGTATTATGGTAATGACAAGCGTGTTGTTGTTGAACTTATCGTTTCTCGGGTTATCATCTTTCGCAGGTGCTGCGGAGAATACCGCTGAACAGGAAGATGCACAGCCCGCGGCAATTGATACCGGTGACGAAAATGATGGGGAAGGAAAAAAACCTAAGATTGAGTTTACGTGGTTGCCGTTCCCTGATAATTCTAAGTTCAAAGTTCTTGGGTTGTACTGGTTTGAAGAAAATAATCCTAAATTCTGGAGGATGCCGGTAAGTAAGTTTGAGTCATTGCCAAAAGGTGTGAAACGGCAGGCAACGAAACCTTCCGGCGGGCGGATATTTATTAAGACTAACTCCACAAAACTTGCGTTACGCGTGGTACCTCATAATAAAGGTAATCTTAAGGGTATGTGTGTGTATATAAATGGTAAGTATCTACGTCACGTTATTGCTGAAGAACCCGGGGTTACGACTGATCTTGTGTTATTCACTGAACTGGATAATAAGGAAAAAGAGGTTACTGTTTACCTTCCTTATCACCAGGAAATTATTGTGAGAGCCGTAGGAGCGGATAAAGACGCGAAGTTTAGTGCACCGGAACCTAAGTTCGCAAATAAACTGCCGATAGTGTTCTATGGTTCGTCCGTATGCCAGTCAAGCGGTGCAGGGAAAGTCGGGATGTCGTATGAAGCGCAGATATGCCGGGCGTTAAACCTTGATTTTGTTAATCTCGGGTTTGGCGGGGCGGGTAAGGCTGAACCTGAGGTTGTGAAACTCGTGAGTTCAATCCCCGCGTGTTGTTATGTATTTGACCTCGGGAAGTCGTATGGTATGCAGGATATGGTTAAGTTTAAGGTTATGCTGGAAACTGTGAGAAAAGAACATCCGGCAGTGCCTATTATCGTAGGAACACCGATTACTTCTACCCGTGAAGTATGGAGTGATGATTATTCTAAGAAGTCTATACATACACGTACTGTTATGAAACAGGCAGTTGAGGCTGTTATCAAAGACGGGATGAAGGATGTTTATATCCTCAACGGGGAGGACCTTCTTGGGTTCAACGAACATGACGGGTTGTCACGGGATGGTGTGCATCCGTCCGACCACGGGTTTTATTTGATTGCAACACGGATGCTGCCTGTGATAAAAAAAGCGTTGGGAATGTAAGTAACTGTTTTATATAATATTTTCTTGAGAGTAATTTATTATTATTGAAAGGGAGGAAGTTGTACAAATGCCAAAACAAGTGCCGCAGAGCGCGGTGGAAAAACTCGCTAATCTTAACAAAGAACAGGAAATATGGTTTGATTCATCACCGTTGATTCTTGATAAATGGATTGACAGTGTGGTGGAAAAAGCGCCGGAAGATAAACGTGAAACTTTACGTGCACAGCTCGGCCGGTTTTATGTTAAGTCAAAACCTGAAGATAGTGTGCTGGTGGGGATAACCACGAACCCGCCGTTATCGCTTGATGTGATAAAACAACTTTTGCCGGAATGGGAAAAAGAAGCGAAAGAGATTGCGGAAAAACACAGGAATCTTTCTGATAAAGAACTTTTCTGGCGGTTATACCAAAGAATCGTGCTCCGCGGAGCTAAGATGTTCGAGCCAATCTTTAAGCATACACATTATAAACGCGGATACCTCAGCGGGCAGGTGGACCCGCGGATACTCGCGGATACCGCGGAGATGCTCAGACAGGGTATTAGTTTTAACCAGCAAATGCGGAATGTTATGATCAAAATGCCGGGGACTAAGCAGGGAATCTACGGGATTATGCTGCTTACCGCCCTGGGGATACCGACAAACGCAACGTTAACGTTTACCCTAAGCCAGTTGATTGCCGTAGCGGAGGCTGTAAAACAAGGATTAGCGCTTGCACGGGCTAATGGTGTTGATCTTTCACAATGGAAGTCTGTGGTTACTCATATGCTCGGACGGTATGAGGATAATCCTGAGTTCGATATACAGGCAAAGGCTGTGGGTGTGGAAATATCTGAGACTGACCGCCGGTGGGCTGGGCTTGCGATATTTAAGAAAGCGTATAAGATTTATAAGGAACGTCATTATGAGAGTAAACTCCTGGCTGCGTCAATGCGTATCGGGCCGGTGATCAACGGTAAAAAACGTGTGTGGCACGTAGAAAAAATCGCGGGTGGTGATATTGTTTTAACAATATTCCCAAATATTTTTGAAGCATGGCTTGAGAATTATGAAGGTGAAGATATTAAGTCGTATATTGACGAGCCCGTACCCCAGGATGTTGTTAATAAACTTCTGAAGGTGCCGTATTTCCGTGAAGCGTACGAGGAAGGCGCACAGAAGCCCGAAGATTTTATTAACCACCCGGCAGTTATCGCTACAGGTAGCGCGTTCGCAAAGACTGCGGATGACCTCGAGGATTTTATTGTAAAGAAAAAAAAGTAGGGTTGTTTATTGAAAGGAAAAGTTAAGTTATGAAAAAACCGAGTAAAAACTATTTTCAGCTTGGTATCATTCATCCAATGGCGTATCCTGAGACTGGTAAGGGTGAAGGGCCGGTAGTTGAAACTTTTACCGCTATAGCTAAGGATGAGTTTTTTGATGCTATCGAATTCCGCAGGCATGATCATAACCCTGCGATACGTGAACAGTTAAAGAAGATCGTGGTGGAAAGCGGGATCACACCGGTTATCGCCGGGCAGCCGCCGTTGTTAGGCGCAAAGCTTAACCTTAATGCGTTAGATGAACCCGCAAGGGTGGCAGCTGTTGCTGATGTAAAAAAGTCTGTGGATGAAGCCTATTATATGGGTGCGCGGATACTCGCGATACTCAGCGGGCCAATGCCGGCGTCTCCCGAAGAAGTTGTTAAAGCAAAGGATGCGTTGGTTAAGTCGGTAGTTGAAATCTGTAATTACGCGAAGGAAAAGAAGACGGGGTATGTTCTAACGGTTTCACTTGAAACGTTTGATTTTGATATAGACAAAAAATGCCTTATTGGCCCGACAGTGGAAGCTGTGGAGTTCGCGAAGATTGTAAGGAAGATGGTAGATAATTTTGGGCTTACCCTCGACCTTAGTCATTTACCGTTACTCCGTGAAACTTCAAAGCATGCGTTAAAAACAGCGAAGGATTATCTTGTGCACGTGCATATAGGTAATTGTATTATGAAAGATACAAAGCAGGTAGGGTATGGTGACCAGCATCCGAGATTCGGGATTTCGGGTGGGGAAAACGGGGTGAATGAACTCTACGAATTCCTTAAACAACTTAAGGATATCGGGTATTTTGATAAACGCCCGGCGGGGATGTTGCCGATTATCAGTTTTGAGGTTAAACCGTTGGCGGGTGAGTCCAGTGAGTTAGTTATAGCCAATGCGAAACGCGCGTTATTAGCCGCATGGGATTTTAAGAGTAAACACGAAGATGACGAAAATAAGAAGCATAAAGATAAGAAGAAACATAAGCACTGAAAAACCGGGAGTTAAATTAAAGTTGTAAAGTAGGGAATAATGAAATATAGCGTGTTCACAGTAATGATGCCAACGTTTACGTTGGAACAAGTGGTTGAACAGTTGGCAGTTAACGGGTATGACGGGGTGGAGTGGAGAATACATCCTGATAACCATATCCGGCCGTATGAGGTTACGCAAAAAGCTAAGTCCGTAGCGCAGATGTGCCACGAAAAAAAGGTTGAGATTTGCGCGTTAGCGACTTACTTCAAATGCAGCCAGGTTGAGGAATTGAAGCCTATTTTTGAAGCAGCAGCTGTGATGAATTGTCCTCAGGTAAGGGTTGGTACCCCGGCGTATGACCGTAAGGATAATTATAATGCGGTATTCAAAAATACGGTGGATAGCCTGCAGAAAATTGAGGGTATCGCAGCGGATTATAATATTAAGGCAAATATTGAGATTCATATGGGGCTTATTGTTCCAAGTGCGTCAGCTGCGTATCGGTTAGTATCGTATTTCAACCCAAGGCATATTGGCGTGATTTATGATCCCGGTAATATGATGAGGGAAGGGTATGAAAACTGGAAGATGGGTATGGAAATCCTGGGATTATACCTCGCGCATGTGCATGTAAAAAATTCGTGGTGGCAAAAAGTTGAGGGTAAATGGAAACCATCCTGGGCGCCGTTAAAGGAAGGTATGGTTGACTGGAACGTAGTTATGGCGGACCTTAAGTCCGTAGGGTATGATAAGTATTTGTCATTTGAAGATTTTGCTGACCAGCCTGTTGAACAAAAGGTGGTGGAGGATATTAAGTACTTAAAGGAAATTGAGGGGAGAATTTAGTAAATGTTTATTCTATCAGCGTTTGGGGATGAGATTGCACCGGAACTTAATGAACAGTTGGACCTTCTTGAGAGTGAAGGGATTAAGTATCTTGACCTCCGCGGGGTATGGGGTAAGAATGTTAAGTTACTCAACGACGAGGATTGTGAGAAAATAAAGAAGATACTTGATACCCGCGGGTTTAAGCTTTCAACTATAGGATCACCCGTAGGGAAAATTAAGATTACTGATGATTTTGAACCGGAAATAAAAGTTCTTGAACGTATGATACATCTTGCGAAATTTTTTGGAACTAAGTATATCCGCGTGTTTTCGTTTTATGTGCCAAAAACTGAAGCACCGGATAATTATCGCGAAGAAGTTATGCGCAGGATGAAGGTTATGGCTGCGCTTGCGGAAAAACACGGTGTTATGCTTGAACTTGAGAACGAGGGTGAGCTATATGGCGAGAAACCGTTGTACGTTATGGATGTCGTTAAGACAGTTAACTCGCCGAACCTTAAGGTTTTGTTTGATGCTGCAAATTATGTTATTGCCGGGGTGAAACCGCATACCGGTGCGTTTCCTATAGTAAAAGATCAGCTTGATATGTTCCATATTAAGGACGCAACAAAGACTGAACCCTGGATCATTAACCTCGCAGGTGAAGGGCAGGGGCAGATACCTGATACTTTAGCTGTGTATAAAAATGCTAAACGCGACTACTTCCTTGTGCTTGAACCGCATCTCGGGAAAGCAGAGAAAATGAGCGGGTTCTCAGGGCCGGAAAAGTTTAGGCTCGCAATTAAGGCGCTTAAGAATATCCTTGATAATATGGGGGCTAAGTATTGAAATCTAACGATAACCGCGGTTTTAACGGAAGCCAAGATGAACGACAGAAGATGGAACGGCGGAGGTTCCACAGAGTGCCGGTGTTGCGTGACCTCGCTGAACTCGTGGATCTTAGGCTCCCGGAGTTACATGGTAATACGCAGATACCCGGGATACTGGTGAACCTTAGCGGCGGAGGGATGGGGATTATAACGTTTGTACCTGTTCCTCTGGAAACTGAGATTAAGCTTGTGCTGGATATACCTTCGGTGTTTGATAAAATCAGGATTGAAGGTACGGTTGTGCGTTCAATTGAAAAACAAGGGTCGTTCCTTATAGGTGTTAAGTTTACTAAAGTGCCGGATAAAGCTGTGAAAATGATGAAGCATATGGGAGAGGATTATATGGATTGCGAGACAAAGCTTTCATTTGGGGTGACTGACGTATGTTTACGGGCTTGTAGTTACCATCCTTTATGCACAAAAAAGGTTAAGATCTAAACAAACAATCCGCGGGGAAGCGTTGCTCATGCCAAAAATTCGTGTACTCGATAATGATACTATAAACAAAATTGCAGCGGGTGAAGTTGTTGAACGCCCGGCAAGTGTGGTAAAAGAACTTATCGAGAACGCAGTTGATGCTAAGTCTAAGGATATTACCGTAAAATTTGTTAACTCCGGGAAAAAAAGTGTTGTGGTTGAGGATAACGGTACCGGCATGGACCGTGATGATGCAATACTTTCACTAAAACGGCATGCTACCAGTAAAATCAGTTCTGCAGGTGATCTTTTTAGTATTCATTCATTAGGGTTCCGCGGGGAAGCGTTACCGTCAATTGCGGCGGTATCTCATCTCAGTATAACCACACGGGTGGGTAGTAATGACGCTGGATGGTATGTTGAAGTAGATAACGGTAATATAGTTTCTGCACATGAAACCGGTACTGCTGTTGGAACACGGGTTGAGGTACGGGATTTATTTAAGAATATCCCGGCAAGATTAAAATTTATGAAGTCAGACTTCACTGAACGCGGGCATATTATTAATGCGGTAACTGAACTAGCGCTGGCGTATCCGGAAACCGGGTTTAAGCTTTATGACGGTAAGGATGAAGTGCTTAACTGCGCGCCGGTAAAGGGTATGGCTCAGCGTATCGCGGATATCATCGGGATAAGGGTTATGGATGAACTGTTTTACCTGCAACTCAAACAAAATGGCGGGTATAGTTTATCCGGGTATTTATCAAAACCGTCATTTGTCCGGCGTGCAAAGCCGTACCAGTACCTGTTCATTAATTCAAGGGTGGTACGGTCAAGGATGGTTACCCAGGCGGTATATGATGCGTATCGTAAAACGTTGGAGATTAATGAACACCCTGTATTTTTGTTGTATCTTAATGCTGACCCTTCCTGTGTTGATGTGAATGTGCATCCTGCTAAACGCGAGGTTAAGTTTAAGGATGAACGCGAAGTTTATGAGTTTGTATTCTCTGAAGTATCGCGTAGCCTGGCAAATCCTAAGACTGTAATTGCAGAATTTCATGCGGAGAATATCAGTAGCGGAGAAAAAAACGGTAGTAGTATAGGTGAAGAAGATGCTGTACGCGTAACTCAGCCGGAGGTAAGTGTGCAGGAAGAGTTTATTAAACAAACTTTTATTGCTGCTGATTTGCTTAAATGGGACATAACGCCGTTAGGGCAGGTGGGGAAGTTGTTTATCATCGCGGAGTATGACGGCGGGGTGATGATTATTGACCAGCATGCTGCGGAGGAACGCGTGAAGTATGAAAGGTTTATGGCTGATTATAATAGTAAACAAATTGCGGTACAGCAGTTGTTAACTCCTATAGTGTTTGAGTTTACGGTATATCAGGCGGGAGTGGTTGAAGAGTTTAACAATATCTTTGCGGCGTTAGGGTTTGATGTTGAACCTTTCGGGGGGAAGAGTTATGTCCTTAAATCCTTACCCGCGATCCTGGATGACGGGTTCGGGCAAAAGTCGTTTTTGGAAGTACTTGATACCCTGAGTGATTCCGGGCTTCAACAGCAGTCTGCAGGCGAGGCTAAGGTCAGTAAGGTTTATGACAAAATTATTCGTTCCGCATGCCGTGCATCTGTTAAAGCTCATGATCATATGTCGTTACAGGAAATGAGGAAGCTCGTGGCTGACCTTAAACACTGCAAGATGCCGTATGTATGCGCGCATGGGCGCCCGACCTTGGTTACGTTGTCGTATAAAGAACTTGAACAAAAGTTTGTACGTAAAAAGTGAGTTCTTAAATCAAAAACTTATCTTCAAACACAGTAGTTTATCTTACAGGCCCTACGGCAAGCGGGAAGACTGATATTGGCTTAGCGCTTGCTAAGGTTATGGGTGATGTTGAAATTATTAATGCGGATTCACGGCAGGTTTATAAGTATTTCAGTATTGTTACTGCCAAGCCTGATGGAGAATGGGTTAAGTGTAAGGAGTATCCCGAAAAACAGTTTGTCTCCGGGGGGGTTGTTCATCATCTCATGGATTTTCTCGCACCGGATAAGTTTTATAGTGCCGGGCAGTTTTATGAGGATGCCTGCGGGATAATCGCTGAGTTACACAAAAAAAATGTAGTACCGGTTATCGTCGGTGGGACTGGGCTATACATACGCTCATTAATCGCGGGCTTAGCGGAGATACCAAAAGTAGATACAGCAGTACGGGCGAGGTTGTATGAACGTTTAGAGCATGAGGGGTTGGATAAGCTTGTGGAGGAGCTTTCAGGGATTGATCCCGGGGTAGTGCTTAACAGCAGGGTTGAGATACGGAATCCACGGCGTGTCATCCGCGCGTTGGAAGTTTATCACGGTACAGGTTTGACATTAACCGCATGGCATAAACGCACTGTCGCGCCTAAGTTTAATAATATCGTATTCGGTATTGAATGGCCCCGTGAGGAATTGTATAAACGTATTAATACACGGGTTAAACGTATGTGGGATAACGGTGCGTTGGAGGAAGTTAAGGGCGTTATTAAACTCGGGTACGATACAAAAACGCCGGGGTTTGAGGGGTTGGGGGTTAATCATATTGTGCAGTACCTTCGTAATTGTATACGTGAAGACCAGGTTGTTTCTTTATGGAAACGCGATACTCGCAGGTATGCTAAACGCCAGTTAACCTGGTTTAAACGCGAGCCAAATATTAGATGGATTAAAATGTCGGAACAAAAAAGTGGTGTTATGGTTGCGGTGGAAGAAATTATTAATTTGATTAGGGGTACAGAAAAAGTATGAGCAGGCGAAGGAATAGGCAGCGGATGGTTATACTTTATTTAGCGTGTATTATTGTTGCGTGCTGCGCTCTTTATAGTAATACTTTCAAAAATAGTTTTATTTATGATGATACCGATTTTTTTTCGGAGAATTATTCTGTACGTAATATAGCAAATGCTTATAAATTATTCACACCGGAATGGAAAACGTTTAGTAACGAGCCCAGGTATAGGCCGGTATCCGTTCTTCCTTTGTTTGTGTACTACAATTTATTTGAGACTAATCAGGTATACACCCGCGCTGTTAATCTTGTATTTCATATTTGTGCTGCGGGATTAGTATTTTTTGTTTTTCTGAATCTTGAGGTTACGCCGGTAGTAGCGTTTTTTACGGCGTTATTGTTCGCTATTCATCCTGTTAATACCGAGGTGAATAATATTATTACGTTTAATGATGATGTTATCGCCGGGATATTGATTATGGCCTCATTATTGGTCCTGCTCAATGGCAGGAAAGCTGTTAAAAGTTTTGTTATGACGGTAAGTATTTCGTTATTGTTTATCATCGCATTCTTCGCTAAGGAATCAGCAATAGTATTACCGCTGTTATTGTTTGTAGTTGAGTTTTTTTGGTATGAAAAAAAGGTTAAGAGTTATACGCTGTATATAACATTAAGCATTATTGCTGTTGTTCTGTTAATACTTAAATTCACGGTATTACGGCATCCCTATGAAAATTCGGTAGTTCCGTTCCCGTCAAATGTATTGGAAAGCATATACATTACCGCGGGTTCACTAAAGGAGTTGTTGTTTACTGTCTTAAATCCTTTTGCTGATTTATCATTGGCTCATACGCTGCCGGTAGTGGGTAATACATGGATGGCGGGTATTATTATCGCGGTAGGTGCCGGGATTCTCGGGTTATTGTGGTATTCTTATACTAACCACCGTAAGATTCTGGGATGGGTATTGTTTTCATTGATTGCATTTATCCCTGCATTATACGCAATACTGCTTACCAGGATGGTGAGTGAGAGGTTTATGTATGTCTCCGGAGTTGGTATATGTTTTCTCATAGTGTATTTTACTGATCAGCTTGTTAATTATTTCAGTAAGAATGGTGTATACAGAAGTATTGTTTTAGCGTTAATTTGTGTTGTATTCACTGCACGGGCGTATACGCGTAATATGGAGTACGGGGTAATACCATCGAGGTTTTGGGAAATAGAAGCAGTGAAAGCTTCAAAATCCAGTATGCCGCACTGCCAGTTAGCTGAGTTTTATCTCAAAAAAAATGATTACCCTAAAGTTGTTGAATACTTAAAAAAAGCTGCGGAGATTACACCGGGGGCGGTGGATGTTTATGTTATCCTGGCACATACAAAAATCTTGACTGGTGATAACAGGGATTTGGCGTATATACTTGATTGTATTCAACGCGATATGCCGGTTAACGCTAAGGCTTACTACCTCCGGGGGTTGGCGTATGAAAAATCAGGGAATTCGGATAAGGCAGTAGTTGAGTATGAACACGCGTTGAAGTATCGTAGTTCGTACCACCTTCCGTTATACGCGCTTGGAAGGATTTATAAATCGCGTAGAGACGTGGTTTCTGCAAGGAAGGTTTATGATAGAATATTAGCATTGGATCCTGTAAATATTGATGCGGGGGAGATTATAAAGTAATAATTTTATGGAATACGTAATTCTTGTAGGTATACAATTACCTAAACAGACAGAACATACGGTGACTGAATCGTTGAATGAACTTGAACGCCTGGCGTATACTGCCGGAGGGAAGGTTGTGGGTACAGTCCTGCAGAAACGGCAGGTGCCGGATTCCGCGTTTTATGTTGGTAAAGGTAAAACCAGTGAGATCGCAGAGATGGTTGAGAGCCTTAAGGTTGACTGCGTAATATTTGATGACGAGCTTACTCCCGCGCAGCAGCGTAACCTTGAACGCGTGATTGACAGAAAGATAGTTGACCGGACCAGGTTGATCCTCGATATCTTTGCGCAGCGCGCGCGTACCCGTGAAGGCTTTCTGCAAGTGGAACTCGCGCAGTTGAGTTATATGAGCTCACGGTTGGCTGGGATGGGGAAACAGTTCTCTCAACAGCTTGGCGGGATTGGTGTACGCGGGCCGGGGGAACAAAAGATTGAGGTTGATCGTTATACTATACGTAAACGCATAGCGTTCCTCAACCGTGAGATCGACGAGATATCACGACAGCGTGATGTCCAGCGGCAGTCAAGGTTCGCAGTTCCTCTCCCGGTAGTTGCTTTGGTAGGGTATACTAACGCAGGGAAGTCTACTTTGCTTAATGCCCTGACCAAGAAAAAGGATAAGGATGTCTATACGGATGACCTTCTTTTTGCAACCCTGGATCCTACCACGCGAAGGGTTGTTATGCCGAATAAAAGAGTAGTTTTGTTTACTGATACCGTAGGATTTATTAATAAACTTCCTCATCAGTTGGTTGCCGCGTTCCGTGCAACACTTGAAGAGGTTAAACAGGCAACTATGATTGTGCATGTGGTTGATATCACTAACCCGGAGTTTAAGCACCAGCAAAAAGTTGTTAATGATGTATTAAAGGATATCGGTGTACAGGATAAACCGTTGATCACGGTGTATAACAAAATCGACGGTATGCCACGTGGGCAACAGAAAAATATTGGTACACAACAGAATGGGATGCTGTCAATTTCCGCAAAAAAAGGGTTGGGGTTAAGTGTTTTATTTGATAAAATATCTTCTATGCTTGATGGACAACTTGAATATGTGACTGTGAATGTGCCATACAAGAGTATTAATTTGCTTAATGAAATCAGAAAAAGCGGGTACCTTGAGTATTTGGAGTACCGCGAGGATTGTGTTGTTGCAAAGGTGCGGGTTGATAAAAAGGTTGTTGAACAACTGAAACAGTTTGTACAGGAGTAATAAAAATCAGCGTGTTTACTATTCCAAATGCAGTCACTGTTACACGTATATTGGTTACACCGGTGTTTTGGTATCTTCTATGGTCAAAAAGTGCGGTGGTTGACGGGACACTGACGGGATTGTACTTATTGCTTGCATTAGGCGATGCTGTAGATGGTATACTCGCGCGAGTGCTTAACCAAAAAAGCGCGGTAGGGTCGGTACTTGATCCTATAGCGGATAAGTTGTTGATTGTACCGACATACTTCATCTTTGCGGTATTCGCAAAATTACCGATTTGGCTGGCTTTGATTGTTGTATTACGCGATATGCTTATTGTCATAGGATGGATTGTGCTTTACAGTAAGACAAAGAATCTTCAGACATCACCGTTGATTTCCGGGAAACTGTCCATCATTTTTGAAATGTTGTTATTAGCGTTATTATTACTGAAATTTCCGGGTAGCGTTGTTCAGGTTGTAATAGTGCTGACTGTATTAATGATTGTGTTGTCATTCACTGAATATGTTTTCAGGGCAGTAAAAAATATCGGGGAATTAAGAAAAGGAGTTGTATCGTAAACTTATGGTATTTTTTTGGTTGGCCGTTTCTGTAGTGATAGGATATTTATCCGGGGCAATACCGTTTGGCGTGATTATCAGCAAGTACTTTTTTAAAGTAGATATCCGTAAACACGGGTCGGGTAATATCGGTGCGGCTAATGTTTACCGCATAATCGGGCCAAAGGCAGGGATCAGCGTATTTATCTGCGACGCTATAAAAGGCGCGGTGCCGGTATTATTAGCATCGTTGATTTCAAAGGGTAATTCCGCTGTTATGTTGTCGTCCGGGGTAATGGCAATCGTTGGGCATATGTACAGCCCGTTTATAGGTTTTCGTGGCGGGAAAGGCGTTGCTACCGGCGCTGGTGTGTTCCTTGCACTGGTACCCATACCGACACTGATTGCGCTGGCAGTATTTATAGTGACCGTTGCTGTATCAAAATATATTTCGTTGGGTTCTATCGTTGCAGCGGTGAGTTTACCCGTGATTGTTGCTATAGTAAATTATAGCTGGATGATAACGTTTTTTTCTGTTATTGCTGGGATTCTTGTAGTTTATAAACATGAGAGTAATATTAAACGTATTGTCACGGGTAAGGAAAATAAGTTTATGTTTAAACCCCGTGAAGCTGTTGAGGATAATAAATGAATAAGTCTGATTTGATCAACAAACTCGCGGATGTTGTCAGTACCAAACACGAAGCGGAACAGGTGATTGAACTTATGGTGTCAACCATAAAACAAACGTTATCCGAGAATCAACGGGTTGTTATCTCCGGGTTTGGAAGTTTTAATGTTTTAGTGAGAAAAGCAAAACGCGCAAGGAATCCGAAGACCGGGAAGATAATGACTATTATGCCGCATAAAACTGTGAAGTTTAAGCCAGCAAAAGAGTTGATTAAGGATATTACAAAACAGCAACGGGAGGGTGAATTATGGTAGATCCGAAAGATAATCTTCTCATTCCTGATAAAAACTATTTTTTTATACGTGAAGTCGCTGAAATTGTCGGAGTAAAAGCTCATACACTGCGTTACTGGGAAGATCAGTTTAAGCAATTACGCCCGGCACGGAGAGAAAGCAATCAGAGGAAGTATACAAAAAAAGATATTTATCTGATAAATGAAATAAAGGATATGCTGCATAATCAGGGGTTCACCACAGAAGGCGTAAGAATTGCCCTGGCAAAAAAGCATAGGGAAACCAGGCAGGGGCAGTTGCCGCTTCAAACTAATACGCCGGCAATGGAATTGTTGCAGGAAACACGGAAAGTGTTAGAAGAAATTCTTGATGCCCTGAAGTAGGCGTTTTTTTGAATGTATTTGCTTTTATTTGAATAAATGGTATATAATAAAGTTTTGTGCGTGTAATACGTTCATTGACAATAATTATGGTTAAATTTGTTGTTGGAAAATGCACCTAAATACGTGATCGGGGCGTAGCGCAGTTGGCTAGCGCGCATGGTTCGGGACCATGAGGCCGGTGGTTCGAGTCCACTCGCCCCGATATTGTTCGTTCTTATTATCGTTATTTATCATCACGGGGCGTAGCGCAGTTTGGTCCAGCGCACTCGCTTGGGGTGCGAGAGGTCGGTGGTTCGAATCCACTCGCCCCGATTTTATTATGATTTGATTGGAATTTTTAAGTCATGCTTCATCTAAAGAAAGTGTTTTGTATATTATTTTTGTGTACGCTGATTTCTACAGTCTCAGCAGCAACTAACGATACAAAAGATATACGGCATTATTTTCTTAATTCACAGAATTTACGGGGCGGGACCGGGCAGATATCAAACCCTTCAGCACGGGTGATGCAGTCCTCTAAATTATCATTTGCCGCACATAAACTTGAATCAGTTGTAACTTACGGAGTCTGGCCCGGGCTGGAAACCGGCTTTACCATTGATTTTAGTACACTGACCAAGGTTGACTGGGTACGCTGGGATTCAGTAAGCCAGAAGCTGAAAGCTATTACATTAAATATTAAGTATCAGTTGCTGACTGAACGGACATTTGCGTTTGATGTTGCTATAGGTGTGCGGGGACGTGAGTCATACATCGTGGCGAGTAAGTTGTTCAACAATATTGATTCGTCTGTAGGGTTTCAGTTTTGTCAGCAAGATGGTAATATTAGGTTACTACCTATGATTTCAGTAGCGGCAATAACAGGGTATTCAATGTTTATGGCGGATTATGACGGGTTAAGTAATAAAATGGATCTCGGGTGGAGGTTTTTGTTGTCCCCTAAGATTAAGTTTGATGTTTTGTTGGTTGATATCGGGCATGTCACTGATTTATTGTTTGGCAACCTGTTTTTTGGTGTTTCGTTATTAGTATAAAAAAAAGTATAAACGCTGAAGATGGAGATGAGTATTTATGACAATAGATTTTAATTCTATTGGCGAATATCTGTCGTACACAAAGAAACTGGGGCGTCTTACCCCGGAAGAGCTTAAGAAACTGTGGAGATTAAGTAAAAAAGGTGACTTCCAGGCACGGCAAAAACTTATTGAACTTAACCTGCGGCTGGTGATACCTATTGCTCAGAGGTATCAAAACCAGGGGCTCGATTTTTGGGATCTTGTGGAGGATGGTAATACAGGGTTGATACGCGCTGTGGAGATGTTTAACCCGCGCAGAGGAATACAGTTTTCTACTTATGCGACGTACTGGGTGGAACAAGCTATTAAACGCAGTGTACAAATTCATGGCCCGACGATACGCGTAGCGAGTTCGTTGTGGAAGAAATTGCAAAAGTGTATGCATGAGATTGAAGATATCCAGAAGAAGTCAGGGTATGACCCTACAACAAAGGAGCTTGCAAAAAAACTTAGGATGTCCGTTGATAAAGTAAAGAAATTGCTTCAAATGACTGCGTTGACTGCAGGGACAACGTCGCTTGATACCACAATTGATGATGAGAAAAAAATTTCGTTAGCTGACATTATTTCTGAAAGCCCGGAATTTTCACCTGAAAAAATTATTTCTATAATGCAGGTACATGAAGAAGTTATGGCGGTTATCAAAACAGCGTTGACTCCTAAAGAACAGATTGTAGTTAAAATGCGGTACGGCCTTGATGGAAATGAACCGAAGACACTGGAAGAAATCAGTAAGGTTCTGCATCTTACACGTGAACGTATACGCCAGATTGAACTTAAAGCTTTGCGTAAACTTAGGAAAAAAAGAGATTTAGAATAGAAAGGGTTGTTTTATGGATTTAAAGAAGTATATCCGCGATATTCCTGATTTCCCAAAGAAGGGTATTATCTTTAAGGATATCACGCCGTTATTACAAAACCCGGCATCTTTCCGTGCGACTATCCGCGGGTTTGCAAAACGGTACCGTAACCAAAGAATTAAAAAAGTTGTTAGCATGGATGCCAGGGGGTTTATATTCGGTAGTGCGTTAGCGGTGGAGCTAAACGCCGGGTTTGTGCCGGTACGGAAAAAAGGTAAGCTTCCATGGAAAACTATTGCCGCTACGTACGAACTTGAGTACGGAACAGATACCCTTGAGATTCACAAAGATGCTGTCCTTCCCGGGGAAAGAGTGTTAATACTTGACGACTTGCTTGCAACCGGCGGGACTGCAAAAGCTGTAGTGGATTTAGTAAAAAAACTTAAAGGAATAGTTGTGGAGATTGCCTGCGTAATTGAGTTAACGTTTTTAAACGGGAAGAAGAAGGTTAAAGGGACAAAGGTATATTCTTTGATACAATACTAAAAGGGATGCCCCCGTGGCTCAATTGGATAGAGCAGGACCTTCCTAAGGTCAAGGTTGTCCGTTCGACTCGGACCGGGGGCGATGATTAAGTAATAAGATGATCGGACAAAAGAAATTTTAATGGCTGGTATATTTTACGATTTTCATACACATACGTTTTTTTCTGATGGAGATTTATCCCCAAGTGAACTTGTATATCGCGGGAAAGTTGCGGGTTATCGCGCTATTGCCTTAACTGACCATTGTGATTTATCAAATATTGATTTTGTGGTGAAAAGGATGTGTGTAGTATCCAAAGTGTTGTCAAAAGAATACGGGATTACCGTTATCCCCGGTGCGGAACTTACATATGTACCACCGAGGATTATCCCTGAAACCATAATGTATGCGAGGCGTCTTGGCGCGAAGATTGTCGTAGTTCACGGTGAAACTACGGTAGAGCCTGTTCCTCCGGGGACGAATTATGCGGCAGTTAAAGGTAAAGCCGATATCCTTGCTCATCCCGGGAAGCTGGAAGCAGAAGTTGCGCGAATTGCCGCAAAAAACGGCGTATTGCTTGAGCTTACCACCAGGCGGGGGCATAAGTTAACAAACTTAAGGGTTGCACAGACTGCAAAAAAATGTAATGCAAAACTTGTTATCAATACTGATACGCATACGCCGGAAAATATTATGGATACTGTAAAGTTTAAAAAACTTGTAAAACAAGCAGGGTTAACCCTGGGTGAAATTGATAAAATCAGGAGTAATAGTATCGAATTGATTAGAAAGAAAGGGTATACTGAAAAATGGTAAGGCGTTGGGTAAGAGAAGAGAATAAACGGGATATTATTGTTGAAACAACAAAAAAAGTGCTGGACTGGTACGACGGGAATAAACAGACCGCAATGGCAGTAGCGGGAATAACTCTCGTTGTGGTAGTCGTTGCGTTGTTGTTCATTTATAATATTAACCAGTCAAACAAAAATGTTGAGGACCGTATTTCGCAACTGCACGGGTTGTTGTATTCAGGTAATTATTCGCAGGCGTTAATGCTGTGCGATGATACACTAAAAAGTTATTCCACAACTAATGCCGCGAAAAGTGTTTACGTTTACAAAGCTATTGCGTTGTATAATTCTCAGCAGTATAAAGAAGCTGCGGTGGCGTACCGCGAATTTATTAACCGCAAAGGACAGAAGGTTGTTATACCGATCGCTATGCTTAACGAAGCAGTAGCGACGGAAGCACAGGGGGATTATGTAAAAGCTGTTGAGTTGTATGATAATGTCATCAAAGCGTATCCTGATCATTACATCGCGCCATCGGCGTTATGGAACCTTGCACGGTGTTATATGATTGCTAACCGTGGGGATGAGGCTGTCAAAACGTATGAACGTATAATTACGCGGTATCCGAATACTTACTGGAAACAAAAAGCTGAAGAAAAAATTGTGATGTTAAAAACCGGAAATAAGTAATGCACAGAAATAACTGGCAGAGTTTATATTCAATATTATTATTAACCCTATCCCTGGGTTTATTAAGCATTGCAGGCTTATCAGCCGGGAATATCAGGCTGGGTGAAGAAGTACGGTTACGGGGGGTTTATATTATTAACCCGGATTTTGATACTGCAGTATTGGATGATGTTGAGTATACATCCCAGCGGGTACGCGGTTATCTGGAAAGCGAAATCGTGGGTAACCTTACAATCCGCGTGCAGCTACAGTCATTAAGTGTCTGGGGTAGTACACAGCCTATGAGTATAAGTTTTGTGTATCCTCATACAAACTCGCAGGTATGGGTGGAACACGCTTATTTTGAATGGAAAGATTTTTTTAATATCTGGAACCTG
>JBBAAG010000049.1 GCA_041658405.1 Elusimicrobiota bacterium | reverse complement strand
GTATTACCAAAACCTAACGACAACGCAACTCTGTGTATACCACCCGATGCGCTTAAAGTTACCGGCATAACAAACGCGTAATCCAACTGGTACGGCATTGACTTCCCGCCTCTGTACCCGAACCCGCAGGAAACGTTTAACTGATCTTTCCCAATATCCTTGATCCCTGCACGTAACGCTATTGAGTGTTTCAATAACCACTGCTCAAATCCCATACCAAAATTGAACTGTGCATCACTCAACAACCAGTCAAAACCCCAGACAAAATCTTCTGTTCCATACCCCAACCCAACTTTAACCTTTGTATATAAATAATCAGGAACCTTAGTCCCTAAATCAGGCTGGTTAAAATTATACGCTACAATCCCGAGTTTAGTATTTGAGTTAAGTTCAAACAATAATCCAATATCGTACCCCATTTCGTTTTTCTCAAAATCTTCTGTCTGCCCAAGATAAGTAATACCAATTGGATTGGTATTCAACATCTTTATATTAACGCCAATCCTTAACGAATCCTGGATAAACCTGCCACCTAAACTCACAGCGGTAAGTGTTTCTGAATAATACGCTGATGTCAATCCGCTGTATGAAACCGCTACCGCGGGAGAAGATACTATATACTTCCCGAATTTTGATAACAATACCTGAGGATATCCTACGACGACACAATTTTGTGTGATGCTATCATTCACCAACCCGGGATATAACGCACCGCCAAAAACGTAGATTCCAGGATCTTGCATAAATGACATCCCAGCAGGATTTACCAACGCACTACCGATATCATTCCCTACAGCCACCAATGCGCCACCCATCCCGCTGGCACGTACATTCAAGAATAAAGATTCCTCAAACGCTGCGCGTACCGGCATCGCCATTAACAGAAAAACTGCTGATACTAACACTACTTTATATAGTCTCATCAATACCTCAACCATACACGTACAAAAAACTGTTCCTGCCGTTCATACTTAGGATACCCAAATTTCACAGGATCTTCTACAAGATTATAATTATCATCCTGGCGGTACTTATATCCGGCATATACTTTGAACCTTCCGGAATCACCAACGATCTGTGCGAGATACTCTGAACGATAATAATTATTCGCATTATTCATCATATCACGGTAATCAAGATAATTTATCCCGGCTGTGATAAACGTATTCTCAAATAATTTGTATCTGCTTTCAATGATGTACATATGATAAAAATAATCAGTTAAATAAGGATACCCAACACCCGTTGGTTCATCCCATTTTTTTACTGATAAAAACTTATATCTCGGAATAAAATTCCATTTCTGCAGAAAATCATCAACTCCCTTAACCGTTTTCATCAATAAATCCTGGTTTTTTACAGGCGCGCCCTGTACTAACCGGGGAAGTTTAAACTCATACCTTCCCTTCAGCCATAACCCTTGTTCTCTCTGCCGGTTCGCCTGAAGTTTTGAATTATCGCGATACAAGAATTTTGATGAAAACAAGAAACTCTTTATTGCCGTAAAATCTGTCTGTAACGAAATAAAATTATAGATGCTATCCTCGTAATCCAGAGGGTCGTATATATTAAATTTCGGGTTTGCCGGGTCCGGATCATAACGCACATAGTTGTCAGGTATCGTATCCTGTACGCGCTTAGTTTCTTCATCAAATAATACACGCCCGAAATTGTTGATATCGTACCGGTAATTAAACCTGAAGTACGTGTTGTACGCGTATAACGAATTAGATATTCCATTCCTCTGCTCCTGCCCGATAGTGATCTCCGAATTTGTAAGCATCTCAGAAAGAGACGATGATTCATTCTTTAACAACCTGTTCTTGAGGTCTTTTAGTTTGTAGTTAGTAAACAAATGATATCCTTGCATATCAAGCACATACGAGTAATCCGGGTTTTGGTCATCTTCACGATCGTCAACAATGAAGTTATTATTCCTATCCTCCCCCACCCAGAATGTAGGAGGGTCGTATTCAAACATTAAATTATCCTGTAACCAGTCCAGTGTCGCTGTTCGAGTATAATATGTGTACTTAAGATCAACATCGCGGTCATAGAACCGTGAGAACCCATTAATCCCGCCAGCTTTATTCGGCACTTCGTAGTTCTTATCATTATCATCATTATCATCAGTTGTAGGATAATCCTCAAATGAAGGACCCATAACGTTATATTCTGACCAGTAGTTGTAGTCCGGATCGGTATAATAGTATTCAAACCCTACATTAAGACTTTTTTTCAACATTTTTTTATTAAGATTGAGGAACCCAATAAAATGCCCGAGTTCGTCAATCTGTTTTTGGAACTCATCCCGCTGCCCTTCTTCTTTTGGTGATAACGCACGCCCTTCAACACTACGTTCCCCTGATTCATTAGGATACATATAGTATTTGCGGTTAAGGTCAATCTCAGCATTTACCGTAAACTCAAACGGATTATCTTTCAATACCGTACCGTTGAGGTCAAGCCCATAAATTTCATTAGCTACCGGCCGGCCGAATTTGTAAGTAAGAATACCCTTATTAGAATAATCCTTAACATTCCCCGGTGTATTATATACCTGGAAAAATCCGTTACCATAATCCATTTCAATCTTCGTATCATTTGCCATGGTTATCTTAAATACAATATTTCTTATAGTACCCTCATAACCCGCTTCAGTTGATAATTTTGTGAAGTCAAACTTATACGCGAAATACGCGTCACCGTTAGCTTCACGGCGTTCAGGATAGCCATCAGAATAATAATATTGTACTGACTTAGATTCAAGGTTAGCTTGTTTATAAAACCTTGTAACGCTGTTGAGGTCAATAATATTTTTATCAGCCTGGTACCGATCAATCTCTTCCCCCGGTACTCCGCCTTCAACAGTCATCTGGTCAATCCTCTGCCCGTTTATATATACCGCAATTTTATAGACAACCGCTCCGCCCATATCTTCCGGAGAATCATCACGGAATTTTAACTGAATATATGAAGGGGTATAATAAGAATCAAACTGATCCAACGACCCCTGCATCGTTGTCTGATAAATCTTACTAGTATCTTTATGCTGGTTGACATAGGATAAACCCGCGGATAGATCTATCAACTTCGACGTAACTTTGCGGGTTATTCTCCCGGCAAAAAGATACGTCTGCCTGGGTGAATCTGCTCCTGCAGCAACACCCACAGGCTCAGATGTACGTGATGCCACTAATGACATCCCGCCACCTGGTGACATTACTTCCCACTTAATCCCGTGCATCTGCGTTAACTCTAATGTATTCGGAGTAAATTTCACGTATTTACTCTTATAGTACTCACCCGTAGCGTTTGTGCGCCCAATAGAAAATACTGTGTTCCAATTAGACATTTTGTCCTTGAGTTCAATTAACCCGCCTCCGCCGCCTTCCCATGCCGGCTTCCATGTCCACGCATTGTCAATCGATGAAAAACCTGTTAATCCGGTCGGTTCAAGATTGCTGTTCTCATCTATAAAATACCAGGCAGTACCGAGATTACCAAAAGAATTACCAAAAAGGTCAAAATATTCACTACCAAAAAACTGGAGATCCCCCGGCTTATTTGGAGGAATAGCCGATGTTTGCTGTGTTACCAGCGCAATGAATGCCGTAACCAAAAATATTCTGAATAAATCTTTTCTTTTATATTTCATTGTCATATTATTTAGAAACAATAACACTTCCGAGTTTCATAGTTTCCCCGGCATTTATCTGCCACATATATATTCCCTGAGGAACCATTACTCCGGCATCATCCTTACCGTCCCAAGTAACTGCATTCGCGCCAGCACCCATATACCTCTGGTCTTTAATTGTACGTTTCAACCTGCCTGACACGTCAAATATGCGGATAGACACATACTCATCTTTTGTTAATTTAAACAGAATCTGTGTAGTATCCAACACACCATCGTTATTTGGAGAGAACGGGTTAGGTTCTACCGTAATATCTTTTGAAATAACCCTTGCATTCCTCTCTACAGTAAGCTGTGAAGTATTTTTGAAATTCGAACAATTCAACCCGTAATAATTTTTCCCCATTGCGTTTCTTAATTTAATTGTTGCAGGGCCATCACCGGCAGTATCCGTAACTTCACCGCGGCAATAATAAACATTATCCCCGGTCCATATACCTATCAAACTAATTTCCTGCCCGTTTGAGGTCACTACTTTCACTTCCGGTACAATATCAGTATTCATTACTGTATTAAACTCAAAATCAAAATAAATATTGCCTTTACCAACAGGCGACGGCGGGTCCTGTGATATTTTATTGACATACACCGCATTCTTTGTTTCAACCCCAACCCCGGCGGTTGCACTCTTAATATTATCACTTGATAAACGTTTAATAATTGTTATATTATCAAAAATAACATCAGTATCTTCCGCAAATAAGCCTTTATACCCTTCACTTGAAACTATGGTATCATACGCGAAATATGTATCGGTTTCGGTTTGCACTACCAACTGCCCATCAATATAAACAAGTATCTGCCATCCGCCGGTACCACCGGACGCATTAAAATATTCACCCTTATAAACCTCAAGCCTGTGTACGCCGGTCAGGATGTTCGTAGATATCGGCACTTCTGCAAATGATGTATGTTCCACATCCTTATACTGCACGGTAGACTCACTGCGGAACCTCAAGAGGCTACTCCCAAAAATTTCTACGCGGTAACGTTCCCCGCTTTCCGGTGATAGCAATACCAGCCCAAACGTCCCGGTCCCGCTGCGATACTCAAAATCCGCGGAGTATGAGTAAGTGTACAGCGTCGTTGTTGCGGGTTCAAGGATTCTAATATAATTCAGCCCGATACTCTGCGCCTGCAGCCGCTGGTCACTGGTAATCGTAAAATCCCCGAGTTCCTTATACCAACTATTAAGATTCCCGGAAGAAAAATTATCGTAAAACCTGTACACCTGCTTCAGGTCATAATTTGGCACAGTAACATCCTCGTCATTGTATGTAAGTATATAGTTTGATGAATTAGAAGCATTCGCTGCAATTTCTTCTTCAACAGTGAAGTATACCAATGTAGCTGTTGACGTCTGCAGTGTTTGTCCTATAGGTAAAACAATATCACGTGCAAGTTCACGCCAACGCGACATCCTCTGTCCCTGAATAGTTTCTTCCCCACTGAACATCACTCGTAGGTCTTCCCCGCTGGATTTCAATTTCCCGTTATCACACAATTCCTCAGTATCCACAGGTAAACTTACTGTATACTTAACCGGTAACGGCAATACACCGGATCTATTGGTAATCGTAATTTTTTTATAGAAATTATTCCCAGCCCATACATTCTGTGATGCCAGTAATACAACAAGACAGGATGACATAACAAATATTCCAATAAACTTGTTTAGTATTTTCATTTAATTTAATTTCCCGGATTAGCCAGTACTACCAACAAATTATCGATATCAACATTTTTATCATTAACAACCCTTGCACAGAAGCCAAATGTATCCTTACTCTGGCTGACTTTTAACAACAACTTATTATACCCTTTTTCAAATGTGCAAGTAACTTTATCACTATCAACTTTCATCTTGCGTTCAACATCGTTAAAATGCACACGTTTTTTGTTTAGCCATACAGCAATCCCGTCATCACTGCCAACTAATAATTTAACATTCTGTTTCAAAGGAGAATATACGTAGGCAAACAGATAAACAACACAATCACTCTGTGGCCCGTAAACATCACCCTGGCTTAAATTATCAGGATCTACAGGATCTGAAACCTTAAGTTTTTTCCATTTCCATTCCCCTATAGGTTCTTCTTCGCTGGGAGTAGTCATAGCTTCACCCTGGAGATAATCATAACTCAACCTTGTCCCTGCATCTTCATTCGGGCATGGCCCGCAGACGATCCAATCACGCATATAACCTTTAACCTTAAGCCCGTTCTTCGGAGCCTGAATTTCCTCAACCACAGCTTTTTCTTCTTTACTTACAGAAACCCCTTCTTGAACAACTTCCAAGGTTATACACCCGCTAAACAGAATAGATTGAGAAATAAGAAATAACGCACTCAGAATTGTTATAAGGTAATTATTATTAATACTATTAATGCTATTATCTTTAAACATACAGTAATTATATACATCAACAAATATATTGTCAAACTTTATTTTATATAAAAACACAGCCTCCGGAACAACATTACTTTTGTACCGGAGGCTGTAACCTTAATACTTAGTACTGCATACTAAGCGTTTAATTCCACATTATTTTAACACTACAATCCTGCTCGTTTGCTTGTATACATCCGACTCAAGGTAGGCGAAGTATATGCCTGAGGTAACTTTTTTGTCTTCAGCATTGGTACCGTCCCACTCAATCGCACCCCAGCCAACTTTCTGGTCGCCGTTTATCAGCTTAACCAGTTCACCTGCCATATTATAAATTTTTAACCTCACATATGACGCGTCTTCCAGGAAATAGTATTGTATAACCGCCTTCCCGCCGGTGCCGGATGAACTGAAGTCAAGTTTATTCCCTAACACGCGCATAACATTTTCACTCTTACTGATTTTGATATTCACATACTTCGACGTATCTTTTTTCAACCCGGCTTCATCTTCTGCGCTAATGTCCAGTTTCAACACCTGCCCTGAAACCAAGTCTGTTTCTTTTAGCACAAACGCGTATGTATAGTATACCGCGTCATTCACTTCAACTTTTGATGTCCGTGTAGCCGAACGCCCGTTAATTTTTACCAGTGGATCAGACTTCAACGGTTCAGTCACCACAAAGTTTATTTTCATCTGCCCTAACTGCGTTATATCCGCTGGAGTAGTTTTAATCGCCTGCACTTCCGGAGGTTGAGTATCCACCGGCGTTCCCGTAATTGCCGTAACGCTCTGCGAAATATTACCGTTGATGTCCACAGCGGCTATACGGTACCAGTATGCAACGTTATTCTTTAATCCGGTATCCGTGATTGACGTAATACCTTTAGCTACAACATTAATTTCGGTATAAGCCCCGTTTACTCCGGTTTCCGAACGGTAAATACGGTACTCTTTTAAATCCGCTGCCGTACTTTCGTTCCATGACAGCACTAACTGTTTACCTTCAGATAGCACTGTTACCGGTGACGTTACCGGCGCTACCGGCGAAACGGTGTCAACCGTACACGAAGGAACTGTTGATTTCACAGTATTATACGCACTTTCATTCCCCGAATTATCAAACGCTGTCATACGATAGTAGTATCTCACACCGTTGACAAGGCTTTCATGCGCATACTCCTGGCTGGAAATCTGCTGCCCGGCAGGAGGTGATACTGTCAATAAATCAAACGCTCCTGTACTGCTCATAGAGGAGCAATAAATTCTGTACCCCGCGAGATCAGGGATATTAGATTCACCTCCGGTATTCCATGAAATTTTAATCTCACCTCCGGTACCCGTATCATCGACTTCCATACCATCAACCTTATCAGGCGGAGTCATGTCTGACCCTGTCGGGAATCCAGATACAATAACAGAATCATCACTTATATTTCCATAAGCATCCATAGCACGCACTTTATAATAATACGTAGTCCCGCGCATTAAACTGCTGTCAATAAATACAGTATTAGTTATATTTGTGGATATCACTAAAGAGTATGTCCCGGTTTGCTCAACCGCACGGTAAAGCCTGTAATAGCTCGCGTTGGTAACCGTTCCCCACGAAATCTGCAGGCTTCCCCCTGTTTTCGGGTCTGAAACACTTACATTTTCAGGTGCAAGAGGTTTTTCGCCTGTACCTCCGGTAGGGATACCAGACTTTTCAGAAGAATACAAACTTATATTTCCGTTTGTATTATCATACGACGCTACTACGTAATAATACTTCTTCCCGTTCTCCAAACCAGTATCCGTAAATGTAGTACTGCTCTTCCCAATAGTCGCAACAATCTTACCGCTATTATAATTCCCTGATACTTCTGAACGATATACCTTGTATCCTGCAAGGTCGCTCGCAGTTACTGCCGACCACGATACATTCAACTTCCCGCCTTCCGCTAAGTCGGTAACTGTTACGTTAGACGGCACCGGCGGTGGTGTGGTGTCATCAGTAGGATATGTAAATGCAACATTTGAATACGAATCCGCTTCACCTGCGGTGTTTACAGCCCTAATTTTGAAGTAATAAGTTGTCCCATTCAACAACCCACCCTGTGCGTTGTAGGTAACCGTACTTGTATTTACCTGCTCATACCCTGATGCATATACCGTTGAACGCCATATAGCATATGACACTGCAGCGTTATGTGTTTGATCCACCGGTGAGGCCGACCAGGTAAGGTCTATCGCACCGTTATTACCATTATTCTTCGCTTGTAAATTAAACGCAGCATTTGGTTTATTCATGCTGGCAGCCGGTGTTGCTGATACTGTACTTGACTCTGTACTATCCCCAACGTTATTAAATGCTTTAATTACATAATAGTACGCCGCACCATTGGTCAACCCTGTATCGGTATATGTATTAGAAACAATCTCGGTAACAATCTTAGTAGTATCATTCCACGGGCCGGAATTACTGTTCGAACGATATATGCGGTATCCCGATGCAGCATCACCCGTAGTTGGCGCTGACCAGGTAAGACGCACCTGTCCGGAAACACCTGTTGGCACAGCTGTAACACCTGTCGGAGCACCCGGAACAACTGTTGCTACTTTCCCAATCGATACAAGATGCCCATCCATTGTACCGACATACACACGTTCTCCGTAAGAGACCGGCATTGAAGTAACATACCCAACTCCGGCTTTATACTTCCACAGTAATGTCCCTGAACTACCGTTATCCTTAACCGCAAAAACCGTTCCGCCATATCTATGAGGAATATATACTATACCATCTTTTTCTGAAATTTTATTCCTCAGAATATCATCACCCTCTGCTTTACATCCTAACCGCACATACCAAAGAGGCGATGCGCTGGTGGTACCAAAACAGTTAAGCCTGCCGTTAGTTGTTTTGGAGTACACATGAGTCTTTGCTGTATTTACACCAAGTGATGCCCATACTGACTGTGTTTGTTTTGTGGACCACTTAACAGTCCCCGCTCCTGCGTCTACACAAAACACACCGCTTTCATAAGAATCCGACCACCGTGTAGCACCGGCAGCAAAGATATATCCGTTAGATGCCACGAGGTCAGTATTTGCGGGTGAATAATAAAAACTTGCTGCAATAAGTGTTTCAAACTTCTTCACCCCGGCGAGTGACAACGCGTGTATGTATCCCGACCACCCGGTGAAATAAATCGCATTATTAAATATTACAGGTGTTGACACAATTTCTTTATGCCCTTGCACACCCCCGCCGCCATGCGACGTTGTACGTCCCTGGTATTTCCATTTAAAACTGCCATCAGCAGTGTTCACAGCATAGAGATACCCGCTTGCAGTGCCAAAATATGCAACTCCGTTATCAATCAACGGCGCGCTGTAGATCGAGGACGGTGAATCAGGATACCCAAGACTCACTTCATTCGCGGCATCATCAGGAACTTTGTATCTCCATTTCAACGTCCCGCTGGCAGTATCCAGTGCGTACAGAGAACCGTTGTATGACCCAAAAATTACGCTATTACCGTCAACAACCGTCCCACTTGCTTCTTCCAACGCTTCACCATACTTTTCTTTATCAAACTTCCATACCTGGTTACCATTGGTATCATAGCAATACATGTATCTGCCATAAGGATTCACGAATACTTTATTATTATCAACTGCAATATCCCCTTGAACATCCGCACCAATATCTTTTCTCCAGACAGACGTCATCGCATAATTATCAGTCTGCGATTTTCTGACAGTGACATTCACCCAAACAGAACGGTACCACTTCTTACCGTCAGACGTATCAAACCTAACTTTAATTCTGTGAACACCGTTGATACTGTACCACGGATCCGCAGCGGTACGGCTGCAGGCAGCATCAAATGCAGTAAGTTCCGTTGCCATGTCAGTGGTAACACTCGCTGTTGCAACTGATGAACTTATATTGACCAATCCCATTGCCTTGAAATACTTATTATCATAATGCCCAGTATCCGCTAAACACCCGCCGTCATCTATCTGATAATACGCAGAAGTTATACTAGCAATATGTCCCTGGTATAACTCAATTTTTGCATTAATCGTACAACTTGTCCCGGATAGATTTGAATCATTGACTGGTGAGGAGAATACAATTTTGGGATATCTAGGCATCGGCATCGCAAGATTTCCGCGTGGAGTACTCAATGAACCGTTTAAAGGATAATCACGTACTTCAATCTTACTTGGAGATACAGTCATATACCCAACACCGCCATAAATACCGGTACTGGGATTATCCATCGTACCATAAAATGAATATGCGGGCACAGCATCAGAAGTACTTGTATAATTTTGTTTACTATGGACATGGCCATACAGCATAAGCGTAAGATTATAATTCTTCAGTAATTCTATAAGTGCTCTGTCATTATCTATCATATCCCCTTCACCAAGGGTATCCGCGCGTTCGCTTGTAGGATGATGGAAGAAACAAATCACAGGACGCCCGATGGACGCTACAGGGCTGGCATCTAGAGTTGACTTAATCCAGTCAAGTTCAAACCTCGGAAAATGGCCGTCACCATGGTTTAGCATACCTTCATTGAGTATAAGGAAATGGTATCCGTTTGTAGGATCAAACCCTGCTGCACTTGAATGATTACCATTGATATCATACATAAAGCTGCTATGCACAGCGCCGATACGTTCACGATAATATAATCCACCCATCCCGCGGGTCATATCATGATTCCCCGGTGAGCCTTCATACAAAGCAATTGATGAATTAAAGTTTTTTACAATATTTCTGTAAGTATCATACTCCCTGCGCAGGCCGGCTTCCACCATATCACCGGCATTTGCGACAAATTTCGGTAACGGGCTCATATTGTTTATCATAGTCATAGTATCAGTCGCCCGGGTATTAGTACTCGCGGTTGGATACTGTATGTGAGTATCTGTATAGACAAGAAACACAAAATCCGCAGAACTATGCACCGGTAGCAACAACAAAGTAGATAATACAAGCGCCACTTTTAACACAATTTTTTTTACCATACTAAAATTACTCCTTTATTTACTTTTATGAAAGTTAAACTAGCTATAACAACTTAATTATTAGATTACAACATTTCTGCCAAAGTACTAAACAGAACCAACTCATCTTATAACAAACATAAACCTAGCAACTCTAGCACTTTTATTGTAAACACCATTTTACAATATATGTAACTTTAATTTTACAAGTTATACAATTAATGTGTCAACCAAAATTCATAAAATATTTTATTTGTTATTTTATCGATTATAACAGTTACTGCTCCACACTGTTTTGTATACACTGTTTTCATCACAACCCCATAATTTGTTCCCAGTTCATACTCTGTTGCATAACCATTCCCGCTGACCACAAACAATTCGGTATTTAACTTATAAATTTCAGGAGCAATGTATCCCACCCCGTGACCTGGCATCTGAACTACCCCATATTTTCTACCATTTATTTCCTGCAGTATAGACTCCTGCCCAACTTCACCGATATCTCCTGAAAAAAGACCGGAGAAGTTATGATACTGCATTTCCATTACGATAGAATTCTCATCAGGATCAACCTGAACGCTTTGCCCGGGATTCAGCACCCTGAACTTTGCATCACTAAACACAAACTCCGTACCCGCTACAGCTGTTATCACCTTTTTAGCTTTGCTTTGACATACTTTATAGAATTCAGAATACTCATCGGTATCCGCGTGGCCATAGCTTAACAAAACACTCTCAACCCGCACGCTATCCATTACTTTTCTTAACCCAAGATAATGATTGTAATGCGGATGAGTAAGAACTAATAAATCAATTTTTCGCAGTCCCTTATAATTCAGAAACGGTACAACAATTTTTTCTCCGGGATCAAGCGCAGAGTCCCAATTTCCACCGCCGTCGATAAGGACGGCTTTACCTCCGGGTAATTTTATTACAATACTATCCCCATTCCCTACTGAAAGAAAAGTAATTTCTGCCCTGCCTTTTGCTTCTACCACCGCGTATTTCGTAAACAATAACATCCCGGCAATTACACAAAAATATACTGTTTTTTTGATATCAAAAAACACAAAAATCATTAAGGCCAGGTAATAACATAACAAAAACTCTGGGCTCACACCATTTACCGTAACGTTCGCATAGGGTACTGCAGCAAATACCGCTGATATCTGTATCAGTACAGTTGTTAGAACAGTGCATATTTTGCCAAATAATACATATAAAATCCCGCCGACAAAATGTATACCCACCAAACCAAGGCCTAAACTTAACACCAATCCGGATAATGGAACCACTATTAAGTTGGAGATTATACAGATAACAGAAAATTTGTAGAAGTATACGGCAATCAAAGGCCATACAAACATCTGTGCAGATACGGATACCATAAGAACATTCACAACGTCACGTAATACAGCAGGTACTGACTGTAAAACCAATCTGCATTTTTGTACACCCGCAAGGATACCGAATGTCGCAGCTATGGACATTTGAAACCCGGAACTCAACACCACTTTAGGATCATACAGTACCATAGCCCAGCAGGAAAGAAGCAGTACCTGGTAGCTGCTAATTTCCCGGCGTAACATTAACGTCAATAAAAAACAAGTAGTCATTACTGTTGCGCGTACTACCGGCGGATTTGAACCAGTGAGCACACAGTACGCTGCAATAATAAGTATCACTGCAGGTACCGCGGTACGGCGCGGGATACGCAACAGAAAATGCAGTATCCACATAAACATTCCGGCAATAACTGCTACATTCGACCCGCTGACGACTAGGACATGCATAACACCGGCATCCATAAATATTGTCCGTGTTTCGGGTTCAAGCCAGCTTTTTTTCCCGACAATAATACTGCCCATAACACCTGCTTCATTTACAGGCATTGCATTTTTTATCGATTGCTCAAAATTTGTGTTCAACCAATTCATTAACAGATAATATTGTTTTTGGAATATGCCAGCATGTTTATAGCCATCAAGTTTTGAATACGCTATAACTGACGCTATACAGTAAACATTCTGGTATGCAAGGTATTTAGAATAATCAAACTGCCCAGGATTAAGAGCTTCCACCGGCCGGCGCAGCATACATTCAATCGATATATCATCACCATACGATAAATTAACGCTATCCTGTGAAGGAATCCTGGCAAGTACATTTCCGCGGGTGGTTTTCCCGTCAATCTCGTGGGTGTAGACAAAAAAAGTAGTGTAATAATTACCGCTCTCCGGGAAAGATAATACCCTGCCTTTAATTACATGAGTAAGAGTATTATCCTCAGCTTTTTGCTCAACCAAAACAACCTGCGCGATATCATTTAACGGAATATAAGAATATAAACCGTACCGGTCAAATATAACAATAAGTGATATATACAGGCAGAGTAACACGAATAGTATACGGTTCACCCAGCGTTCTCCTGAATAATAAACTCATACGCGTACGAAAAAGAGGACTGGCTTACTTTTGAGGAGTGTCCGTTACCGATGTTTTAAGACCGGCATTAATTTTTTGTAATGTAACTTTTACTGAAGTTATTTTTTCGAGGATTTCCCTGTGCTCACCCCCGCATTTTTGTGCGAGAACTTCTATATGCTGCAACTGTTCCAAACATTCTGCAACAACATTTTTATTTTCCCCGACTTTTGTTTGCAGTTGTTCCACCATATGGTTAAGCTTCTCCGCTACATCCTTAAGTTCGTCACCTTCCCTCAATTTCACCCTATGAGTTAAATCTCCCAACCCCAATATCTCTGACGATTTTTCAATACGGTATAACGGCCCCGCGATTTTGTGTGACACAAAAATTGACACTATGATAACCAGTAACAGGTATAACACCAGCTTACTTATAATCTGTGTATTAACTTTACTTATCATTGAATATATCTCAGGATGATTAACCTGGCTGAACATCACGCGGCCCATTGTGTAGTATACATCCCAAGAGATCAGCAATCCCGCGAATAAGACCGCAAGAAAAACAAATAAAACATACCGGAACTGAAACCCGTGCTTTACAACTACCTGTTTACGTTTAAAATTTGCCATATAGTTCCAAACCAACACTTTCTGTATATAATGTTTATTATCACAAAAATACCAGTGGTTTGTCAAGATTGAGAAACAAGTTCATTTCTCAGCCGTAACCTCATATTTTATACCGTCGGAAGTAACCTTAACATTCCCGTTTAAATCCGTACGGTAAACCTTTATATTCATACTGTTCAACCCATCCACCACTTTTTTTGAAGGAAACCTGTACCTATTATTTTTACCGCATTGTATTACCGCAACTTCAGGATTTACAGCTTCCAAAAACTTGTTAGAGGTACTCCATTTAGGTTTTACAAAACTCCAGAGTTGAGGTATAACACACCCGCCTAGTGCTATAATATTGCTATTGCGAGCAGATGCTGCGCCATAAACAGTAGACGTTATGGAACCATGATGCCCTACCTTAAGAATATTAGATTCCAGCCTGCTGCCGTAAAGGCTGACAATTTCTTCCTCCATAAACTTCTCCGCATCCCCTGGAAACATGATATAAACTTTATTGTGCTTACAATGTATTACTAACGAATTATTATTAGGATCATCCGCAGTAAGCGTTTCACCGGGAGATAATACATCAAGCAAAACATCCGGGTCCAGTTCACGGAAATTCATACCGCGCCGCGCACGGATATAATTAACTTTTTTTAACTTTACTGCTGAGAGGACCTGATTATAAATCGGTGTCGGATACGGTATCCCGGGTTCAATATACGATCCTGTAAGAATATTTAGAAGTAAATATTTCAACCCGCCAACGTGATCGCTATGCGGATGCGTAGCGAACATATAATCAATTTTATTAATACCCATACTCTGTAGCAACGGAAAGATAGTATCTCTGCCAGCATCATAATTCCGCCAGTCTTCAACCGGCCCTCCATCTATAAGCACAACCTTATTGTTGGGCATAACCATCAGCGTAGCATCACCCTGTCCGACGTACATAAAAATTACTTTTAATACACCTTTTGAGAATGATGTTGATACAAAACATAATGACACAAGAACTATTGCGGTTACTACTTTTTTTGTAATCAAAAAAATCTTTTCCTTACAGTTCACAACCCTATCCTCAAACTGACTCTGTTAAGAGAACTAAACCCTTCCTGCGACCATGAATAAAACAATACAAATTCTTTACGCATCAATAAGTACTTCACTCCCAACCCAAAACTTACCCCACTACCGGATAATATATACATTTCATCGAACCTGTACCCCAAAGAGAATGTTAATATATTAAACACCATTTTTTCAACTGACAAAACAACCGCTGCGCTCCTGAAATCCGTAACTGTATCCACCCCAACGGATGATTCAATATTATTAAACAACATTACAAGCCCAACTTTTACGAGATGATAATTATTATAAACCGCGTTTCCCCGGATAGTTTTACCAAAATTATTTATTCCAACCGCAACTATCAACGGTATCCCTAAATACGCAGTTTCAGACCTCACCCCGGCATCTAATCCATATCCAAAGGTATACTCATTATCCACTGCTAAACCGGTCAACCTCACTGCAACACCGGAATCTACTTTGTCAAGCAAACGGTTAATAAAAACAATTCCGGCTAGCAAATCTATTACAGAATAACTTCCTGTTTTTGACATATACTCGTCATAAGCATCAATACTGCCTGAATCTGAGTATCCAGCAAAAATACCAAAAGCGTTACCTTTTTCATAATTCGACCGGTATTCTGTAAATAATCCGGTTTTCCCGTCATTATCAAATGTTTGGCTTACGAAAAAAGCGGGATTATTAAAAACGTTTTCAATCCCAGGTATAATACTACACATTCCGAACTCATCAGCAACGCATCGCCCAACCCAGAATAATGATAAAAACACCAATCCAATAAGATACACACGTTTGAGTTTTAAATTGATTTTATACCAACTTTCTTGCGTATAACCGTACATTTTTCATCTGTGGACTGTACAACGATTTCCAAAGTATACAATCCTGGAGGCACACGGGTGCCGGTAGTGTCACCAAGATACCAAATATACTCGTTAAAACTGTTCCCAATAATCTCAGCAGTAATATTGCGTGTATAAACTCTTCTTCCCCCAGCAGAATATACGTTGAGGACAGCTTTACTCGGGGATATGTCAATAATAAAATTTATTTTTACATACTTTTCCGCAGGGGATGGATATACCTTAATTTCACGGATTACCTGCCCGCAGTCCCGTCTATCAGTATGCTGCGCGTTAAAGGTTTTCATCATACTATTAAACTCACTAGCATATCTTCCTGCTATATACTCCGATTTTATCACTACCAAATTCTCATCATTACAATTATTCGCTGTGGTTGTCCAATTATGTGAGCCTGTTATAACTTTCGCAGTACTTAACCCGGGATCTATTACCGCGTACTTGTGATGCATAAGGCCGGGATTTAGGTCTTCTATTACATTAACCCCTGCGGATTTCATATTATCATACGATGCCATTACCTGGCTTTTTTCAAGAATACCGTTAACTGCCACGCTGTTATTCTTAAGATTTATTAATTCATTATCAATACCGGTATTCAATCCGATGGTATACACTGCGAAGTTTACCTCCTGTATTGCGGATTTAAGTTCAGCCTTAATCTCCGTGTTAGTCTGTCCCGGTATGGAGTATGGCGAGAACCATACATCAACGAGAGCCCCTCCGACGTCCACGCTACACCCATTCCACCAAGGATTGTGTGTTGACGTACTTTTAGTTGCTCCGAAAATGCCGGTATCATACATATTTTTGAATTCCATCTCGTACAATCTGGCAACTTCACGCGAGGTTATTATTACAATATTGTTGTTATCGTTATAAGCTGCATTCACCGTGAAATTATATGATCCTGTAAGTACGGCCTTATCTTTTATCACAATAAACTTATTATGCATCAACTTCGCGCTATCCGTGGTTCCATCATCCTTAAAGTTTTCAATTTTACCGGGACCAAGTACTTCCATAAAATTTGCGGTATTACTTTTTTCGTAGATCAGGAACACCGCATTTTTACCGATACGCGTAACGGTATCCATAAACGCAGTTTTGATTTTTGTGCCGGAAATATTATAAGCCGCGATGTACACCATATCTCCCGGCAGTGCACGGTTTAAAAAGTTACAGACGGTATCATCAATAGTTTCGTTGGGATTAAGGATACTGTGATCACTGTTCGGAGGTGAATTAAATATAGTTTCTATCTGCTCTTTCGCCTGGAGAAAAGGTGTAGATAAAAGTATTAAACAGTATAAAACTATCGGTACATTACAACCTTTTTTTGCTGTCATAGGAAATGTTCTTACCTAATGAGCTTGCGGTAAACCGCCTGCGCGGTTGTATCAGTCATTGAAGATATAATATCGGTAGTAATACGGTAAGGCAGTTCATTTGCTAACCACGGATATTCCTTTAACGCATAATCTGTATTGTCCATATAGTATTTATAAAGAAACGCGATTATGGTATACGCTTTATCCATCCTGTTCTTTACTGACGGCAGTTTGTATACTTCACGGTACATAAACGCACGCAGGATTTCAGTTGCTTCCAAGACAGTTTTACTCATTTTTAACTTCGCAGAATCACGGCTATTACCTACGATATCCAATACCATGGTATTCACGCGTTTACCGTGTGTAACCCCGAGAACCTCCACCGCTTCCTTTGGAAGGCTGTCCATAGTAATTAACCCCATCTCAATAGCGTCATCTATATCATGGTTAATATAAGCGATCCAGTCAGAATACTGTACAACCACGCCTTCCAGCGTAGCAACATCCTGATATTCAATGACTTTGTCATGTACTTCATGCAACGTTTTAGTACCTTTTGAATGTTTGACAATACCATCCCGTACTTCAGAGGTAAGGTTTAATCCCTTACCATTTTTTTCCAGTTTATCCACTACGCGTAACGATTGCTGTGCGTGATGAAAACCTGTCGGGGACAATTTATTCAATACTTCTTCCCCTGTATGCCCAAACGGCGTATGCCCGAGGTCATGCCCTAAAGAAATAGCTTCTGCAAGGTCCTCATTAAGATTTAACGCACGGCAGATTGTACGCGCAATCTGCGATACTTCAAGAGTATGAGTTAACCGTGTACGAAACTTTTCGCCGCTAGTGGACAGAAAAACGTTAGTTTTATATTTTAACAGCCGGAAGTATAACGAATGCAGGATTCTGTCTTTATCCCGTTGATAACACGTACGGAGGACGGATTCTTCTTCTTTTACCTTTCGTCCGGCAGATGCAGAAGCCAGCTGCGCGTATCTAGACAGCCTTTCATGTTCCTGTTTTTCAAGTTGTTCACGGATATGCAACTCTTCCCCTGCTGTCATTTCTTGAACAACCCCAACTGCCCTTCATTCTCGCGTTTGATAATATCGATAAGTTCTATCACATCATCGATCTCATAATCCGCACCGGAAACCGCTGTTTCAAATAAATTACCGTATTTCGCCCATACCGCACGCATACCAAGTTGTTTTGCACCTAAAATATCACGTTCTGCCCAATCACCTATCATCAACGCTTTTGTCGGAGCTACACCCAGCTGGTCAAGTGCCATCTGGAACGGTTTTGCGGAAGGTTTACGTTCACCGCTATCATCGAATGTTACCACAGCATCAAAATAGTGTTGTAGTTCAAGCGAACAGATACGCATCCATACGGGTAACCTCGGAGCGTCAGAAACTACCGCCATCTTTAATCCTATCTTAGTTAATGTCGTAAGGGTAAGATGCACATGCGGATATAAACTCATCACGCCTTCCTTCGCACGACGGTATCCCACGATCCCCGCAGCCAGGATTTTGTATTCAATTTTACCAGATATTTCAGTTAGTACTTTATTAAATATCTGCTGGTCTTCTATTCCTTCACGCTCGTATATACGGTAGATATGCGCGATAAGTTTATCTTTCGGCACCCCTAACCCTGCATCAATCATAGCATCCGCTGCGGATTCAACTGCCATTCTTTTCATCTTCATAAAATCCATCAACGTGTTGTCCATGTCAAAGATAATCGCGCGGATCATTTAGTTAACAACTTTCTTTTTTAATACTGATTTCGAATACAACAATTATTTCAGGACTTTAAGGATTTCATCAATTTCACGTTTACAACTAATGACTGCCTGGTTTGCAGTAAGTTTATCCTCGATTGCTTCCGCAAAACGGTTATCCAGGATATCCTGTATGTACGTCCACTGCAGATGCGCGGGTGAACCTTTTGCTGTATCCAATTGTTCAAGTATTTTTTTGCGTTCAGGCTGGAACTGATAATACGCGTCGTTCATAGCTTCCTTCGCTGCTGGTGATAAAAACCCTATACTCTGAGCAAAATACAATGCCGCGTCTTTACTCACGACAAATTTCACAAAATCCAATGCCTGTTCAGCATGTTTAGTGTTTTTGTTGATCACCAAGTACTGCCCTCCAGCCCAGGACGTGCTGGCACCGTTCTTGTCAGGTTTCGGGAATAACATAACTCCATACTCGAGTTTAGGATTAACTTTTGCTGACCTCCAAATAACCCAGCTGCCGGATAACCAGAAACCCAGTTTCCCTTCATAAAACGCTTTATCAAGCTCGCGTTGCGGGCCGACTTTTGAGTATGGCTTCAAACTAAGGTAATACTCTAACGCTTCCCTCACCTGACGTGTTTCTATGAGGCACGTTTTCCCGTCTTCACTAAGTATCAGGCCGTTATTGCTCCAAATAAAAGCAAGTAATTTTTTATAAAGTATACCTTTATCTCTGGAATTCATACCAAAACCATAAGTATCCCTGCTCAGGAGGTCAATTTTTTTTATGGCATTATAAAACTGCGGCCATGTCTGCGGCGGTTTCTCTGGGTCAAACCCTGCTTGTTTTAACAACGCTTTATTATAAAATATCACGCGGGTATCTAGCAGCCATGGAAACCCGTAAATCTTATCTTCCAGAGTAACGTAAGACCATCCTTTGAAATCAACCTCAACATCACGTGCTGCAGGTGTTATGTTAAGCAATAAATTCTTTATTGAATACTCCGGCACCCAATCCGACCCGAGTTCAATAATATCCGGTGCAGTATTGTCAAAGAATGCTTTAGAAATTACTTCTTTCCCGGTATCGTATGTCAATTCTTTTGTCACAATCTGTACACCCGGATTAATCTCCTGGTACTTCGTGATAAGTTCAGTAATAGCTTTCTTACCTGTTTCATCACCCCAAAAGTGCCACCAGGTAAGCGTTATTTTCTCTTCTGCAAACACAGCGGGCAAACATTGAGTGAACAATACTAACGCTAAGACCAGCGATAACTTGCTCGATTTTGTGCGTAAACCCATAAGTTCCTCCCTAATTATTTATTGATTTCTAATATAAACATTTATGTATTCTAATATAATGACTACAACATTTCAACAATAAAAAATTGGATATTGAAAAGCAGGGATAAACTATAACTATTATTTACCAAAACTGTCAGGTAACAATTCGGACAATTTTTTTTCTATATACTTCCCGTTTTTTGCAGGGAACAGTATTGATACGTCACACCCGAACTCAGAGAGCACCTGGCGGCACGCACCACAGGGCGGTACCGGTTTCCCTTTCGGGCCGGCAATTGCAACGGCAATTATTTCTTTCTCCCCGGCAGTAACTGCGTTGAAGACCGCTACGCGTTCCGCGCAGATCGTCAAACCATAAGACGCGTTCTCAACGTTTGTACCGGTAAATACCTTCCCTGTTTTTGTCAGTACTGCCGCACCGATTTTTAACTTTGAATAAGGAGAATATGACCGCTCACGCACACGGGTTGCTGACTTTAACAGTATTGAGTAATTAATTTTTTTATTGTTATACATACTAACAACACCTTTCATAAAATTAGCATCTATCTTATAACAGCAATCTTAGCTTTCTTAACGTCACCGGGCCCTTTTACTACAATAACGTAGATACTGGTTGACACGTACTCACCGGTATCATTTTTGCCGTCCCAAATGCATAATCCATCACCATCGCGTTCTTCAATTTTACGCACAAGTTCACCTGAGATTGAGTATATCCCAACATTTGCATTTTCTGTAAGATTCATGATTGTCATACCTTGAATATGCTTTAATGGATTAAACGGATTTGGATAAACCTTAACCCCCTGCACATTGGCACCCGGCATAAACTGCATAATTGCGAATTTGGATAGATGATCCGTAAGGCCTTCAATATAATTATTATCCGCATACCGTCTTGTCGGTAACGGAATCCAGAGCATGTTTACCTCATCGTAACGGCATACAATAAATTTATTTTCATCCATCCCAAGAATATCGCCATCACGATAAGACAAAGCAATTGTAACCTCTTTTACCGGCTGTATTTGTTTATCAGTCTTGATCTCCAACCCTATAGTCGTGGGTTTCATTTGTTGTTCCCTTACAACACTTACGATGATAGTAGAGATATTGACTGTTACATTTTCCGCAAACGTTCGTTCGTTTATCATAACCTTCATCTCTCCGGTCTCAGGGCTGATACGTACAGTTTTCTGTTCATTAACTGAAACATTCGTAGAAGAGGATACTATGTATTCAATGTAAACCGTCGGCCCGGGAAGAAGTTGTGTGACAACGACTGCTGTACTACTACTGCTTAAAATATCGCAAGCTTCAAAGTAGTATGTATACACCGTACCGGGTGTAAAGGTTGTTGAAAATTCGTATATACGCCCGGAAGTATAAGTATTGCTATCAACTGCTGTCATCGTAAATACCGTATCAATATTGTTACTGTTTGGTTTCAAAACATGAACTTTAGGATATCCTTCAGCAGGTTGGTTACCGTCAATATCCGCATACTTTATGCGGTAGATAAATACTGTGGTTGAAACTCCTGAGTCAAAGTTTAACCCGTCGTTTAAATACTGGGCTCCCCCTGTGAAAGATAGTACAGGCGCGTTATTTACATCCGGCGCGCTAATAATATTTCCGTTCAGTCCGGTTGCAGTCGCACTCTCAACGTCGTATGCTTCAAAATAGTATATGTAATTAGTACACCCTGCCAGAGCGGCAATATTAAACAGATATACAGCGCCAGTAGAATAATCACCCGTAGAATACGTCATTGCATAAGGACTCCCGTTCAACGCAATACCGTCTTTCTTTATATAAACTTTGGGATACCCGTTCTTCGGCGAGTCGTTGTCGGTATCAGTATATAAAACATGATACACAAATGTAGTTGAAGATGTTCCAGTTTCATTATTCAATCCGTCACTTTCAAAACCCGCTTCTCCTGTCCATGCAAGTACCGGCGCAATATTAACGATATCAGGTGCATCGATGACGCCTGGCTGAACGTAAACAGCCGTTGCGCCTTGTATATCGTATGCTTCAAAATAATATGTATACGCTGTTGATTTTGATAATAACCCTGTGGTAAGTGTGAATGAGTACACTTTACCTCCTGAATACTGTACAGGGTCAACACTTGCCATTGTATACGGGCTCCCGCTGAGCTCCGTACCATGTTTTAGTATATGAACCTTAGGATACCCGATTGACGGTGCATCATTATCTATGTCCGTATATCTTATGCGGTATATGTACGTTCCAGTCGCAGTACCGACTTCCGTGTTCAATCCATCCCATGTGTATCCTGTCTCCCCGGTCCAGGAAATAGAAGGCGCGTTGTTGGATACCACAGGCCCGGAGAGAATACCCGCAGGGGA
>JBBAAG010000048.1 GCA_041658405.1 Elusimicrobiota bacterium | reverse complement strand
TGTGCAAGAACTTTCTTCATGCTAAAGATATGTATTTAATGATGGTTTTTCTCAGGTTCCAGCGGTTTCACAATCGCGGAAATAGTTTTCCATCCCAACTGTTTACACGCTTCATACCTGAGATTACCGGCCAGTATATCATAAACCCCGTCTCTTGGGTTCTGGATCACCATAATAGGCTGTAACAACCCTTTTGAAGTAATACTTTCGATAAGTTTTTTTACTTCTTCCTGGTCAACACCGGTTTGTACCGTCGGACGGATATGCGAAATATCAATCTCGCGCATATACTTAAGTTCTTTATCAGAAATAACCGCTGCAGCATCCGCATCCTTCTTATCCGCGCCTGCACGGTAAGAATACACATACGGTATCGCAAGATCCACTGACGGCGCGTTCTGTATCTCCTCAAATATTTTTTTCATAATTTTGTACTGCACTTCCACACGTTCCATCACCTTGGTTTGGAACCTCAGCCGCAAGTACACGCCGTAATCATACCAGTCGGAACGTATGTAAGGCTGTTTCCCTGTCGCAGCAATAATATCCTTGGTCACCTCACTCGCAGCATCAACCAATATTTTTTCCGCAACATCCCAGTTTGAATCATACGTTATACGTATAACAACCTCATCAAGCATATACGCCGCTTCCTGTGTAACGGTATAATTAATAATCACCTGGCTGAACAGCATAGCGTTAGGAACGAGGATATAGCGCCCTACAGCTTCCTCACTACCGACAGTACCCCCCACCTGATTAAGCGTTGTATGCATGATATCAAACCCCTTGACGTCGCCAATAAGGCCGAGGCTTGGGAACTGTACGCGATCACCCGGGCGGATAGGACGCTTAAGTGAGACCAACACCCATGCAGCGAACCCGCTTACCGGCGCCTGTAGTGACCATCCTAACAACATCCCCCCGAATAATGAAAGAAACGTCCCGAACGCCGTAAGTTTCCCTAAACTATCCGCTATAGCGAGGATGCTTAACAGTATCGCCAGTAACTGATACATCTGCCCGATCATTGAACCTTCAGCCTGAGGCTTATGCTGACGTGTCATTAACCAGTAGGTAGCTATTCTTAAGATATCGGCAATCAAAAATATTACCGCAATGATACCTATAAGTTTAAACATTGAATAATTAGTGCTGATTACAGGTTTACCATTGAAATAATTATTCAAAAAGTACGCTATCGCTGCAAGTATTGACCACAATACCAACCCAAAAAATATTTGTTTATTCATCTTGGCATCACGATTAACCATATATTTACACACTATCCTTTCATTAAACTACCAAATTCACATTTTCTACTGCACTATTATTTTATCATTCATATTCAATAAGTCAATAATGTTAACAACCTTTCTTACACAGATTATATGAAGCATCCACTTTGTTTTTTATAAATATAGGAAAAACCATAATTTGTGTATATAATTATACGATAACGCAGTTAAGTTCACCGAAAAAGACAGTATTTCAATATCATCAGCTTATGATAAAGACAAAATATTTGCAGGTTAGCGGACAGGAGAAATGAAATAATATGTCAATAAAGATACTAATTATTGATGATGAACCGAATATTCTTAAAGTTGCAACAATCAGGCTATCAAAAGCCGGGTACGAGGTTATCACTGCCAACGATGGCGTAAAAGGGTTGGAACTCGCAAGTACAGCACATCCGAACCTGATCCTACTTGACCTCAACTTACCGGAGTTAAGCGGTGCGGAGGTCTGCAGATTACTCAAAAACAACAATGAATTAAAACATATACCTGTTATAGTATTAAGCGCATCCGCGGAAGATATCAAAGATAAAGCGTTGAATATCGGCGCTGATGATTTTGTTATTAAACCCTATAGCCCTGCTGAATTACTGACTAAAATAGGACAATTACTAACCAGAGATACCCATGGTGATACACCAAACAACAAAGATATTGAAACAGTGATCAATAACACTGATGCTCAGGTTAAAGAATTAATTCCCTTTTTTATCCAAGAAAAAAACAAAGACCTTGAACTCCTGAAACAATCCCTGGAAACCGGCGATTATGCCACTATTCAGCGGATTGGCCATAATTTACGTGGCAGCGGCACAATGTTCGGAATCGAACAAATTTCGCAACTCGGCATTAAACTTGAATCTGCAGGGAAAGACAAAAATCCCAGAATCATCAAACCTTTAGTTGAACAACTATCAGTGATTATAGTAAAGATAGAAACTCTACTTTTGAAAAGGTAGTGCCTGTTTAATCATTTACCGGGTACACAGCGGTTTCACTTAACCCCATCCTGTTACAATTTTTTCCCCGTACCTGGGAATAGCACCCGTTTTTGAAGCTACATACGCCCCGATTTTATTAGCAAATACTGCGGATTCAAAAGGATCATACCCGCGGCAATATTTTGATAAAAACCCTGCACTGAAAGCATCACCAGCCCCAACCGCGTCTTTAACCCTGGTTTTTATACCCGGTATCTCACAATACACATTTTTGTAACCGACAGCGCACCCGTCTTCGCCTTTTGTTATACAAACAACTTTCACAGCATAATCATTCATTATTTTTAAAGCAAACTCCTTATTACTAAAACTTTTTTTATAAAGCAGGGCTGATAACACTTTAGTTTCTACGTCATTTAGTTTCATAATGTTTGCATAATGTAATGAATCTATAACCGTTTGTTTTGAATAACACTTTTTCCGGAGATTAACGTCGTAGAAAACATGTTTACTATTTACAATCCTTAATAATTTATACAATGTACCCTGGCTGACTTCCGCACGCTGTGCAAGCGTACCGAAACAAAAAACATCAAATGCAACAGACTCAATTTTTCTTACTAGTTCAGGCTTGAGCTCAATAAAATCATAAGCAACATTGGTATTGATAGTATACTCCGGCTGCCCACTAGAAGATAAGTACACATCTACAGTTCCGGTAGGATGACTGGTATCAACCTGTATCAGTGACGAATTAACTTTTAACCGTTTTACCGCTGATAAAACACTTTTACCTCTTTTGTCATTACCCACCCGGGAGATAATATATGACTCGCTCCCCAACTTTGAAAGATGCGCTGAGAGGTTAAACGGGGCACCGCCTAAATACGCCCGTCCTTTAATAACATCCCATAAAACTTCACCAAAACCAAGTGATTTCATAGCATTACTTTATCAACTAAGTCTGATAGAATACAAATCAGCGTCTTTCATGACGATCCGCAGACGGACAGGCTTTCCTGCGAGTACTGCGACAGATGAGCCGGATTTCCAGGTGTATACACACTCGATATCGTCGCCATAAAGTTCTGTAGCATCATCCAGCGTATAGTTTGGAATCGCGTTACCGTTTTCATCCTGTAACTCAATTTTAATATATCCCACAGCCGATGTCGCATAGTTTATCACCAACTTATCACCGGTAAACTTCAGCGGTTTTGTCACTAACTCCCCGCCTGCATGTGGTGCGTTGACAGACACAAACCCGTCAGCCCGCACAGTTGTACGGACAAGACAATTCGTTGCATGACGATAATGCTGGGTATAAAACACCGACACCTCATCCGGCTGAAGTTGCAACACCCCGAATGCTGCCATATTATTACGGTCGGTCCAGTTGGAACGATCCCGGCCAGGACGGAAGAACGCTTCCATAAACCCGCGGTCGAACCTCACCCCGTCACGGCTGGACATAAACACCCCGTCGGACACACCTACGACCTTATGTTCCGTGACATACTTTCTTGTTGAATGAAACCGTTTCGGGAACGCAAGCAGTATATGCGGCGCCCGCGGATACGGCGTTATAGCGTTGGTATAAAACTGTTCTTTTTCAGTATCACCGTAGTCCAGCATTACAGGATCTGACCAGTTAAGAAAATCAGAAGACATTGACCTTACGATATACCTAAACCCATCAATATTCACGCGGTAATAACAAACATAACATCCCCGTGTGGAATCGTAGAACGCAACATTTTGGGAATCAAACCCGCCACATTTTTTATCTGGTATAAATCCAAGTTTTTCAAGCCTTAATAGCACAACGGGTTCAGGCCATATTCTTTCCCAATTCAACCCGTCAGAAGAACAGTACGCGTACAACCCCCGACCCCCGGCAACTGCTTTATACCGTTGCCCGTCTTTAACCACAGGATTTGTATCGATAAACGGCACAAAATTTGTTGACGGTTGGCCCATATACACAATATTATTATTCTTACTTCCTTCAAACTCAAACAGCCCGAGGTTAGGTTTGACCCAGTGAATCCCATCTTTACTCTCAGCATAACATGTTACTTCAATTGACCTTTGCCGGTCCGGTACGCCCTGATAAAACTTTGCATACGTCGTTCCTTCCAACGCCTTGATATCTAACGGCCCGCCACGGTAGTACATACGGTATACCCCTGCGGGTTTATCCTCGAAAATAGTTACATAGGTACTATGCGGCCCGTCCCATGGCGAGTTAAACTCAACAACTTTTTCTTTAACCACAGGCGTATGCAACTTCAACGCCGTACCGTTATGGTTTTCTACAATAAAATTATCAATGAACAGTTCCAACCTATTCCCTAATTCAATAACATTGTTATCCATTTTTTTTGTCCTTACTCATAAAATATTTTGTTAATAATATCCAAACGGTTACTATACAACCCCTACCCCTGCTGGGGTGGTTGTACGGGTATATGATCGGTAACAGGGATAAACATAAAGAAACTCGTCCCCTGACCGACAACAGATTTTACTTCAAGTTTTCCTTTATGCCGGTCAGTCACCCGCTGCACAACAGCAAGGCCTAAACCCGTACCTTTGCTCTTAGTAGTAAAAAACGGCTGAAATATTTTTTCAAGAATATCCGGAGGTATACCGCTGCCGGTATCCGTAACTTCCAACCTAATCGCCGCGGGTTTATCCGTAAACGTCTTCAGGTACGCTTTGTCAGTGACAACCATAGTTGATGTTGTAACAGTCCCGCCGTTCTCCATTGCCTGTATACCATTACCAATGAGGTTGAGTAACACCTGCCGCATTTCATCACGGTCAATCATCGTCATGGAGAGATTAGGGTCAAGATTTTGTACGAGTTTTACATTAGCCGGGACCGGTAACACAAGCGCGATCTCATCAAATATTTCATTAGCGTTCATATATACCGCTTTTAACTCACGGGTCCGCGAAAATCCCAGGAGATCATTAATAATTTTATTTGAATTCTCAATTTCTTTCTCAATAATACCGATATGCTTAACAACCTTTTCATCCATCTGCCCTTCAAGCTTCACGAGTTTAGTTTTAATATAATATGCTGAATTATTAATAATACTCAATGGATTACGTATTTCATGCCCGATAATATTAGCCATCTGCCCGACAGCTGCGAGGCGTTCACGTTTAACCAACTCCTCCTGTGCTTCCCTCAACTGCTTAGTTCGTTCATCCACCAGATGTTCAAGGTTCTTATTAAGATGATCAAGGTCTTTATTAAGATGTTCCAGCTCTTTCTTAGCGTTCTGTAACTGCCCCGTCCTGTCTTTCAACGACTTCGCCATCTGAGTAAACGTATCCGCAAGCTCACTGATTTCATCATTAGTATTAACGGACACAAGAACGTTGAAGTCACCTTTCTTAAGTTTCTCACTTTCTTTTTGCAGTAACTTTATAGGATCCACAAGGTATCTTGTAAAAATAAAACCCAGTACTACGGTTATAATCATAACAATCAGCATGTATATATTAATCCTGGTTTCCATCTTATTAGCTGTAGCATACGCTTCACTTATTGGCTGTTGCACCACCACCCACCAGGGTAACCCCGCAAATTCACTTTTCACTTCAGCATAACTCCCTAACAACCTCTTCCTGGTTTTAGGATCAACAAATTCACCGCCCTCATTTTTTCTTCCGCTTGCATCCATCCCCTCACCGAGCAGCTGGAACACATTTTTTTGTTGCGGCTTGTTCTTATCAAGAATAAGTTTCACAATAGGCGACTGCCGGAAATCATCCTTACGTGACACAAAATCCTGTGTATCAGCGATATCGCTTCGGGCAATCAACGCGCCGTTCTCATCTATAAGATACGCAAATCCCTGTTTCCCGATCTTAATATCCTTAAACACCTGTAACCCCAGGCTTATAAGGTTAACTTCCGTAAAAATCATCCCTTTATTATCAGGATAATCCCCGATAGTAACAGCAATAGCTACTACGGGATACCCTTCCGCCGTGAACCTTACCTTACTTATATACTCACCTTTTTCCTCAACTTCCCTTATAATCTGCCTGTATTCACGGGTAATATTCTCTCCCCCGCCGCGTGTAAATCTTGAGAGCTCCCTCCCGTCCTTTGATACAGTAACTATTTCCATAAATAACGGGTATGACTCCGCAAGGCCGTAATACATCTGCTTATGCAATCCCGGCGACATTGACATAAACGCATCAGAACCCTGGATAACGAACAACATATTTTTTATATTGGCGATATACTCAAGAACATTCCCGCTTGCGCGCTGCGCAATACCGTTTTGTAACGCCAAACTGTCCTGCTTCATCGATTTTTTTGATACACTTACCAACTGTAACCGTGTAAACAACAACGGTACCAACGCAAGCGCCAAGAAAAATCCCAACATTTTGTACAACAACCGCCCGCGGGTGTTCATTAATTAATCTCCTCCACAAAAAAATTTATTATTCAACAAAAACTATCTCAACACGCCTATTTCTTGCCTGCCCGTCCGCGGTACGGCTATCCCCGTCAACATTCTTCGCACCGCGCGATTCCACCTTAATTCTTTCAGCCTTAATCCCGCGCTGGGCCAACATCTGCTGGACAACATCCGCGCGTTGACGCGCAAGATCGTCTACATTAGATTCATTAGGGTCGCAGTACCCGATCACCACAACTTTTTGACGGGGATACGTTGTGAGTGTCCGCACTACGCGTTCCATCACGCGGTTCGAACTAGGAACAATTTCGATACTCCCCGCGGGGAACAGAACTTTATGTTTCAACCCTTCATTTGTATCGCTCTTAAACACCGCTGGAGGAACACTAACGGCAGGCTTAACGTTTTCCCTTACACTTCTTTGTTCTGTAACTTCTTTTACGGGTTCCTTTTTTTCTTCGCGCACCACAGCAACCTGTGAAACAACAACACCTTCGCCTTTTACCTCGAATTGTGTTTCCCTGACGATACCATTTCCCGCGGAATCAATAGCCTTAACCTGCACCCTATACTTCCCGTTGTCAACAAACCTATTATAATGCTGATCCTTGCCATCCCACTCAATAACCTTTTTTGCATCCTCTTTACCGTCATACCACTTGACAACCGACCTCCCGGAGTCCAAAATTGATACTTCCCATGTATCTACTTTCACATTATCCGCGATATCAATACTAATTGCGAGCTTGTTTTTACTCCTGGCATTAAGTTCTAGTATAGCCGGGAAAACTGACACCTGGATAAACGGTTTTGTATAATCCACGAACACCGTACCTTTATCATTATAAACATCATCCTGTAACCCTATAATATTAAAGTTGTACTGGTAATCACCTTCCGCGACATAGACATTATCTTCATTCTTCCCATCCCACTGAATTTCAGTTACCAGTTTTTCCTCACCTTCCAACACCCTGACAATCTCACCTTTTTTTGATTTCACAACAAGCTTCCATGCACTGACTTTCGCGCCGTCAGTAAAAATTGAAAATTTATCATTAACCCCGTCATTATTCGGAGATATTTGCTTAGTTGAGAAAAATGGATTACCAATTTGATAAATCCCCAACTGTCCCGGGATAAAGTTTAGATTAAGAAAATAACTATTTGCGTGCCCTGCCTCAACCGTAAGACGGTATTTCCATCCGAGATCAATCCCGACATTCCCAATCCTAACCCCCACGCCGGTAGAGAACGCGTCATTCCTTTCTTCAGGATCAAATTTATACCCCAACCTCCAACTAAATAAAGTCCCGATACTATACTCCGCGCCGAACTGATGGAATACAACGTGGTCCACTAAATCCATTTCGTACCCCAACATTAAATCCTTGCCAACGAACAACGCGCATCCCGCCTTAGTATTAACCGGCACAGATTCTTTACTCCCGGTATTCCATTCCATCTTACCCAAAATATTTTGTATTGATAAACCTAAATTAAGTTTAGACTTAATAGCCGGCATCATTGACTTAGTAATCACACCAATATCAAAACCGGTAACCCGCGCGTTATACCCCGCTACGGGATTATACTGTCCGTACTTAACATTGATTCCGGCAAACAAGTTCGGGGATATTGACAAAGAATAATTATTTATCACCAACTGCTCATAATCAGCTACTACTCCCGCAGAATTACGGACATATGCGATACCAAACGTACTATTCAACCTTAACGGCACCTGAACATTGATACCGGTTTGAATCTTATCAGTCACCCATTTATCCGTCAGCCCAATAACATTCGTCAACCCCTGAATATTAAATAAGTAAAGATCCGCTAAACCCGCAGGATTATAAAATACCGCTCCGGCGTTATTACTCACCGCGCAATATGAACCATTCATCGCAGCTGACCGTGCGGTATCAAAACTATAATCAAACGCACGCACTTTCCCTGCCGATAACAATAAAACTATCAATTCCATGGTGATAAACACGCGGAACCCGCAATACTTAAGTTTTATTTTATTATTAATCCTCAAAACCTTAACCCCAAACTTATCCTATGAACTTCCCCTAACCAACCGTACGGCACATACGCGTAGTTAAACAACACTCTCCCCGCAAACACTGCACCTGTTCCAAGTGTTAACCCGGTTATGGAAGACTGCACATCATTACCCCCAAGTTTATACTGATACCCCACCCGTAGAGACATTGTGTTACGGAAAACGTACTCAAACCCAAGCCCAAACAACGGCATATTATCTGAAGCAAGCACAGCTTCGCTTACAGTAACCAACTTACCGTACCCGACATCCTTCTTAATATACGTATACCCCACCCTCAATTCCGCAGGAGTAAATTTTACACCGGATACTGTATATCCCATTATCCCGAGATTCCGCAATGCTGCGCTCCAAAAATGGCAATTATCACTTGTCTGTAACAACCCTTCGATATCAACACCCATCCCCGGTGCAAAACTTGTATCCACCATTTCATGTAAATACTTTACATTTATCCCAACCGCAACATTCTTCAACAAATACTTTGACCAGGTAACTGCCGCAACAACGCTGCTGGCATCAAACTTACCTATAGTATTCCCCTGTGCGTCAGCACGTTCAATCTCGCCGGATATAAGGCACACATTATGAAACGCTATACGCCCAAGTTCCCCTAACCCAACCGCCGCAGCAACATAACTATACTTCATCCCGGCAAGCCAGTCGGTATACGAAAATTCTGATAGTACCCTATACGGCTTTTTATACTCAACAGAATTATCAAACCATGCAAGACCGGCAGGATGCGAATATGACGACGCCATACTCTGGGATACAATCCCAAAAACTTTTCCCATCCCCATTCCCCGGGTATCAACCTCAAGTTTTAATACACTCCCTGCTGTTGTCCCTGTATTAGCCGCAGGTATCCCGATAACCTGTGAAGCACTGGCTGACAATAATAAAAATAAAATACCTATTACCTGCGATTTCTTCATAAACCTTTCCTTACTCAACAACTCCTAACCGTTTCAACACAGCCCCCTGTTGTTTACCATCTGCTGATGTCTCTAACACTTCAATGATATACATACCGGGACACACAACCTGGCTATACTCATTTTTCCCATCCCATACAGCGTAACCAAGCAATGAAAAAATATTTTCCGGTTTTACCCGGCACACAAGCTCACCGCTTACTGAATAAATACTTACTTCAATTTTTGTATTAACAGGCAAGAAAAACAGCTTCACCGGTATCCCGGAACTGATACTCCACGGATTCGGGCCAACCCTAAGTTGTTGCAGGTTAGAAGTAACACTATAGGTCACCAGTAAAACATAACTCCGTGAAACCATCACACCGTCATTCTCAAGAACAAGCTCATACCTTCCTGACGGTAATAACACACCATCCATATTTTTACCATCCCACTCATAAAACTTAGAATTCCTGACTACACTTTTTACCAGAACACTTGAATATTCGGTATCCAACTTAATTTTAGCGACATACTCTTTCCCCGGATCCAATTCTTTTGGAAATACAAATGTTTTAGTGATCCCCGCAGTTACATCACCCGGAATCAGAAGCTGTTCATTAATCCTATCATCATCCTTGTTAGCGGGACTCGTTTTATCAACCAAGACCTCTCTCCCGTCACTCACCCCTCCGCCGTCGGTATCCACTTTCCATGGATCAACACTATTTTTGTATTCTTCCAAATTAATTAACCCGTCACTATCACTATCCACCCCTGCATCAGAAGAATCCAGCGCGTTAAACCCTTTCTCCGCCTCCCATATATTTGGCATGCCATCTCCATCAAGATCTGCCACATACGTGATTAAAACACTCTCCGCAATTGAACTACTATTATTGGAAATAACTATTTTGTCATACACAGCATCCGCATTCACGTCGATAAGAATATCCGGGTATCCATCTTTATTAACATCGATAATCCCCGCTTGTGTATAAATATCAGTATCCGGATTCCAATATACCCACGCCTGCGCGTTATTATAATTTATTAAATGCTCAAATCTTCCATCACCGTCATAATTTGAGGAGGAAGAAACAGATACTATATTCCCGCCGGGATCTTCAAATCTATTAAACCCAAACTCCCCGAAGTACGCGATTTCCAAAACCCCATCTTTATCTACATCACGTTTTCTTTCAGAATTTTCAATTACAAACCTTCCAACAGTCATCGGTGAATTATTAGTCTCCACCAAATCACCATTCCGCGCTTTCAGATAATAAACCATTTCATCGCCTACACTCATACCTTTATGATAGTTTTGACTATTACTCCCCCACACCTCGCGTGTCTTCCATACAGGCGCACCGCCTGCTGTCCCGTCTCCCTGCAGATAAAACAAGTTCACTCCGGTCGCCACAAAAACTGCATATTCTGTACTCCCGGGATTACCGTCGGAAGTAGAGAAAAGTATTTCATAATAGTATTTCAGGGTAATACTATCTCTCCCATATCCCACCCCGGGCTTTGACGGAGGTAATGCAGTGGTATATTTACCAATGAAACCCCCGAATTCCGTTTCCACAGGAGAAGACGGGTCATCGTTAATTGATTTTAACCGCACAATATAATACACATTCGGGCTGAGTCCTTTAATATCAAACCCAACAGCCTCACCCCAACCCGTCCTTGTATTCCATACTGCCGTTGAAGCAAAAACACCTGAGGAACTTATATACTGATAATATGTCCAGCCGGTAGAAGATATTGCGATTGCGTACTTAGTGAAAGTTGAATTATACACATCATTTATAACAAGCTTCAAAGTATCCGGACTAACTGTGGACACCACACCTCCTACTACCGTTGCGTGTGTATACTTTGAACTTGCAACCCCGGGACTTGTTTCTACAGGCACAGCCCAGTTATTCCTGGCTTTAACTCTTGCGTAATACTGTGTATTAGGTTTTAATCCGGTAACCGTAAACCCCTCGCCGGTATTCCAATCGGCTAATGCCTGCCAGTACGGCACAGACCCGATACCCCCCGCGGAGGTGATATAGTAAGAAGTATTACTATCACTACTTACAACAACAGCGTACTGGGTATACCCGGGATTAAGATCAGTACCCAAACTAACCCTGACTGCTGTACTACTCACGGATACAATAACAGGCACTGAAGGCACACTTGCTAAAGTCATCGTTGTACTTAATACACCCCACGAAGTTTCATACCCCGCAAAACTCCGCGCTTTAATATAAGCATAATAACTGGTATTAGGCGCCAACCCTGTAAAATTATAACTTGTATTTCTAATCCATCCTGACGTTTTAATCGTATTTACAAAATACCCGGTGCTTGATAACTCAACCGTATAATCGGTTAGTGAAGAATTCCCGTTATGCCCCCATACAATGGTTAACGAATTATCTGTAATCCCTGTAATACCGGCTCCAGCAGGAACAACAGCCCGGGTAATACCCGTAACTGCACTTGACGGCGCAGACACACCCGAACAATTCAATACTGACAACCGGTACCAGAACGTAGTATTCGGTGTTAAAGAATTGTCACAATAGAACGTAACAGATTTTTCCAGTTTTGCAATAAAGAAAAATTCCGTATTATTACTGCTGCGTTCCAGCTGATAAGCATCGCCATTAATTACGGGAGATTGCCAGGAAACATTAACTTTTGTACTCACACCCTCCCCTGCATCACTTGTCACTAACCCGGATGGTGCCGATGATATTGCCGGAACTTTAATTATTCCCCTTTTCCCTGAAATCCCGCCAACGACAATATCCACAAAATAATATCCATAAGTTAAACTCGAAGGCAATGTGTAAGTAATCCCGGTATTCGACCAGCTTGCAGGAATATGGTTCGTACATATTCCGCTATCCATACCCACGAAGTTTAGTACAGGAATATTTGCAGCGGACTGCATATGCCCGTACCCTCCGGAACTGCATTCATATGCAGGATTAAATCCCGTACCGTTGATGGTATAAGAAGTTCCTGTAGACTGATATACCGAAGAAAACGAGGTGACCACATCTTTTCTCGCAGTTGAAGTAACGGTGCTGATATATAACAATTCGGTTGAACTTAAAGCCGTACCGGCTGAATTCACACCACCTGCAATCAGTATTGACTTATCCGGCATAACCATGGCGGTATGCCCGTACCGCGCAGTCACTAACCGTGTACCTATCTCCACCCAAGAATCTATACCAACAGAATACGCAAATATTTTATCCTCCGCAGTACTACCGTTATACCCGCCGATACACAATATTTTGTCATCAAGTGAAACAAGTGTATGATTGACTAAAGTTACCGGTAAACTCGCAGCAGTTGACCATGTATCCGCTATAGGGCTATAAAGTTCACACGATTTTAACGAACTATAATTTGATCCGCCTACAACCAACAACCTTCCATCTCTCAATACTACACTTTTGTGATTATACCTGGCTTCCGCCATCTGTGCTTTTGAAGTCCAACTTTTTTGCTGATAATCATAAGACTCACAGTACGGCAACACTTCTGTCCCGCTGTAACCTCCGCAGACAATAACTTTACCATCCACAAGTAAATTAGCGGTATGCCCATACCGCAGATATGTCATATCACCCGTTGCAGTCCAGGATTCCCAAACAGTAGAATATACTTCCGATTTCTTAGTTGCAGCACTGCTGTTATTTATACCTCCTGAAACCATTACCTCACCGTTTGGCAACAATGTCTGTGTATACAAACTTCTCTCGTCCAACAAATCACCTGTACTAATCCACTTCCCTTCTGTAATATCGAACAACTCGCATTCCTTCCTTCTACCAGTACCCGTATACCCGCCGGTTGCAAGTACGCGCCCATCCAAAAGTAATGTTGTAACAAACTCATCCCGCGCGTTTATCATAGGATATGCAGTCTGACTCACCGTATTATTATCACTATCATACGTTTCACAGGTATTATATATCGTCGATGTATTAACACCTCCCGCCAATAACATTTTTCCTGAAGGCAATAAACAAGCAGAAACATGTGTACGCGCTATCTGCAACTCCGGGCCAGGAATACATACAGCAATACGAGGATCAAATACTTCACAATTTGAAATTGCACTGGAAGTAGACGACTTCCCTCCAACAACCAACACCTGACCGGTAGGAAGCAGTGTGCTTGTATGATAATACCGCGCGGTTAACATAGACTCCTGTTCTACCCACTCATGTGTAACCGAATTATATACCTGGCAAGCACTTGACGCAACTGAACTAAACCCTCCGATTGTCAAAACCTTATCGTTTGGCAGCAATACCGTGGTATGATAACACAGCGCAAGTTTCATAGCATTTTCAGAAGCCCATACTTCACCTGTAACACTAAACCGTTCCGTTGATGACAGTATACCGGAAGCACCAGTCCCGCCGGTAAGCAACACATCATTCCCGGGCAGTAATGTCATATTATGATAATTCCGTCCACTGCTGATATTGCCAACAACACGCCATAGATCGGATGAAGCCACATACAACTCAGAAGTATTATTATATCCGGTAGCATATCCTCCGGTAATCAACACATTCCCGTCAGAAAGCGAAACCGCGGAATGCGAGTACCTGGAATTAGCAATATTCCTCCCGGGCTGCCAATTATTACTGGAATAATCATAAACCTCACACGTATTTGTTGCGCCGCTAGAAGTTTTCCCGGCAATAACCATTAACTTCCCGGTTTTAAGAAGTACAGCGCAATGATACGACCGTCCTTTCACCAACCCGTTAGTAGATGTCCACTCATTAGTCTTCGGATCGTAGAGTTCGCATGAAGACAAATAATTGCTAGAAGCATCTTCCCCTCCAACAATCAACACTTTCCCATTTGGCAACAAAGTAGCCGTATGATATTGCCGCGCAGCAACCATAGTCCCTGCGTAAGTCCATGTTTGAAGATAAACATCATAAAGTTCCGCTGATGCAATAACTGTTGTACCGTTAAACCCGCCGGTGACAAGTACTTTACCGTTAGGCAATAGCGTTGCCGTATGGTGATACCTTCCACCTTGCAATAAACCTGCAGTTGTCCGCCATTGCGCTGCGTACAATCCGGAAAACGAAAACAGCACAATCCCTGCTGCCATTAAAACTGCAAATGACTTTTTCATATAACAATATTAATAGTATTCTTATGTTACAGATTTGTTACGGAAATGTTAACAATTTATGAACAATCAGGAAAGACAGGTTTATTACCTTACACAACCCCGCACCGGCGTAATAAATTCTTTATCCGCAAAACAAGTTCAGGCGGGTTAACAGGTTTTACGAGATACTCATCCGCACCGAGATCAAGGCCGGAAACCTTATCATCCGCCTGGATAAACCTTCCGGTAAGCATCAGTATCGGTATCGCAGCAAATTCAGGGTCTTTACGTATAATCTGGCATAACTCAAGCCCTGCAATATCCGGCAGCTGGAGGTCAAGTATCAACATTGTAGGATTTTCTGCCTTCAACTTCTCAAGCCCTTCCTTCCCTGATGCCGCGGACTTCACCACAAAACCATCTAGTTCCAAAACATCAGTCAACGTATCGCGCATGTTAGGATCATCGTCGACGATAAGAATTTTTACAACCTTATTTTCAGCCATACCATATAAATCCTTTCCCCAAGAAAAACCTTATTCTGTTACGCAATACCCACGGCCATGCACAGTCCGGACAATCTTTCCCGCAGCAGTGCCAAGTTTACGCCTCAACCTGCGGATATGAACATCCACTGTCCGCGTATCACCTTCATAATCATATCCCCAGATACGGTCCAGTAAAAACTCGCGGGATAACACATAATTTTTGCGTTTCATTAAAAGATAGAGGAGATCAAACTCCTTTGGCGCAAGTTTAACATCCTTATCTTTTGCCCTAACCTGAAACTTAGCAAGGTTTAACTCAATATCCCCGCATTTAAGAATTTCTTCAATTACGCCGCGCATAGACACCCGCCGTAAAATAGCCTTTATCCTGGCTATAAGTTCAGGTATTGATACCGGAGGGTTCAGATAATCATCCGCCCCTGCATTAAGCACACTGATCATAACCTCCGGTTGCTGCGTATTCCCCAGTACAATAATCGGAATATTAGAAAGTTTAGGATCAGCCTTCATAAACGTACAGCATTGTTCCGGATTGATCATAACATCCTGCGCAAATACCGCGATATCCGGCTGGATCTCGGCAACAGTCTTTAACCCATCTTCCTGGGATACCACCCCAATAACGAGATACCCGCATGTGATTAACGCTGCCTTAATCTCCTGCGTTTCCTTAACATTTTTGTTTACTAACAACACTTGCAGTTTCATATTTAACTACTTAATTCGCCGTTGAGACGGCATCATCCTCTTTTTTCTGTACAGGTATAACAAACCAGAACTTTGACCCGCGCCCAATACCGTCGCTATGCACATACACCTGCCCGCGGTGAAGACTGATTATTTCCTTACATATCGCAAGCCCCAACCCTAACCCAGCACGTTCACCCATTGCGCCTTCTATCTGATAAAACTTATTAAACAACTTCGTTAACTCCTGCGGCGGTATACCTTCACCGGTATCAACAACCTCTACGACAACATTCTTACCTTTTTCGTCATACTTACCTATAATTATGATCTTATCCCCGCTCTTCGTATGTTTTGTAGCATTAGTAACAAAATTAGTCAGCACCTGCTCAATCCTCGCAGGATCAATAAATATTGCGGGAATATCCTGCTGTACATCTTTTTCAATAATAACACCTTTACCATCGGCAATAGTCTTAACGCGGTTAAACACCGCTTCTATGACACTGGCAATAGAATCCCATTGTTTCTCAACCTTTAACTTCCCTGCTTCAATCCTTGATAAATCGAGGAGGTCACCGATCAAACCATTTAGATGGTCAGCTTCTCTGTCGATGATCTCAAGAATTTTAATCTGTTCAGGAGTAACCGGCCCGCGGCGGCCCATACGCAACAACGAATTATACCCTTTTATACTTGTCAACGGCGTACGCAAGTCGTGGGTTACCATCGACAAAAATTTTGACTTTAACTCATCGAGTTTTTTTAGCTCATCGTTCATCCGCTTAAGTTCTTCCATCATTTTTTTATTCTCTAACCTCAACCTCTGCTGATCCAACGCTTTATTCATAGTCTTAATCAACACTTCCGGCTTCACCGGTTTTATGAGATAATCAAAAATATCCTGTTGTATAGCCTTTTGCGCCATATCCAGCGACGCCTGCCCGGTCATCAAAATAATGTATATATCTTCGTGGTCATCCTTAATTTTTTTTGCGATATCCAACCCCGTAGAATCAGGCAGATGAAAGTCAGTAATAACAAGATTAAAAAACTTTTTATTTATTTCCTCAAATGCACCCTTGCCTGTGGACACCGTTGTAACTTTATACCCTTCATCCGTAAGAATATCTCCCAGTGTTTCCCTGACATTTTCCTCGTCATCTATCAACAACACTTCCGCTACACTTGACTTAACCTGCTGTTTTTTTTCATGCAACGATTCTATTAATGACAAAACGTTTTCCATATGAAACGGTTTATACATCAGCGCAAACGCATCTTTTTTTATATTCTCAACTACACCTTCATCCATGTTATATCCGGTCATCATGATAACCCCTACATTAGGATGCGACTTTTTAATAACATCCAACGCAGCGAAACCATCCATTACAGGCATGCGTACGTCAAGGAAAACAATATTCACACCCCCGCGGTCAATTAACTGCACAGCTTCCGCACCGTCTTTCGCGGTAACAACCGTATACTTTTCTTCTAGTATATCCTTCATAACTTCACGGTCTTCCCAGCGGTCATCCGCCACTAAAATTACCGGCCGGGTCCGTGCTTGTTCCAGCATATCGATAAGTTTTTCCACCTGGAACGGTTTGTATACCACAGCAAACGCGCCGTCCTTCAGAGCTTCATTCACCATATCCTCGATTGACGCAGCGGTCATCATCAACACTTTAGTTGCGGGACTAAACTTATGAATTTCCCTGAAGGTTCCCAACCCATCGATCCCCGGCATCTGCATATCAACTAATGCAAGGTCAAAAAACCTGTTTTTAATAAGCTCAATCCCTTTTTCTCCGCTGTCAACCATGGTAACATTATAACCGTACTCCTGCAGTATGTCATATAACGACTCCAGCATATCCACCTGGTCGTCGATAACCAACAAATCAATCCGTTTTCCGGTCATATTGTGTTGTATCCTTTAAAAAAATATTTTTGACAAAACTATTTTGTCCCTTCAAACTCTTTCTGTTTTGGCACACGATGCGGGGATACCGCCTTAACCTTATCTTTTTCTCTTAAAACTTCCATTAATTCAGGCGATGCGAAGAAAGAATACGCATTAAAATAGATCATACCGGGAAGATTTTGTTTCCTCACATAATCAATCTGCCCGGCCAGGAGTTCAGGTGTCATTCCCTTATAATACGCACCGATACCTATATACAACGGCATCTTACCCTGTACTGCGGCAATACAATCATTAACATAAGTTTCAAACGTAGCCGGTGTCGCCGTGTACGACATCGGGGTAATAAAATCCATCCATCCTTCCTTCACCCAGGCAGGCCAATCCTGCATAATGCGTATAGACGTTTTAGGCGAATGAAAAACAGCAACCGAAAACTTCATATTTTTATTAACCTTCTTTAGTTCGGTATACGCAGTTTTGACGAACTGTGAAATAAGATCACGCCTGAACTGTGTCCAATCAGGATCATTCTGGTCAGGCTCCTTATTATACTTTTCATGATACTTCTGCACGCTAACAGGATTATACCCCATATTTTTTTCGGTATACCTTACGCGGTCTAGATGCACACCGTCTATGTCATACTTGGCAACCAACTCTTTTATTACCGCAACATTATGTTTTGTAACCTCTTCAATTGCCGGGCTTGACCACCCGTTGGGTTTACCCGCAGAATCAAGATCACCGTATTCCGGGTGTTCTTTAAGATAATATCCGTCTTCGCAGTAAACATTGATATATGGATGAATTTCCATATTATACTTCCGTGCCTGTTTTATTGAATACGCTAAACAATCCCACTCTGCTTTTCTAGGTAAAATATCACTATCATAAAACGCAGTACCGTCAGTATACTTAACCAACGGCATCACGGTATTAATCCCTAAATCATTCATAATACGGAAATGCTCGTCAATCTGTTTTTTTGACTCTTCCTCATTACTCACATTAAGCATATAGAAGTTGTACCATACAGCCCTGCATTCCGGAACAATAACCGCAGGCTCTGTTTTATCCACAGCCATACACTCAGGCCCCCCCAAAAGTACAGCGCATACGCCGGCAGTAAATACTATCCTCAAAAAAACACTCATTTTCATAAAACAAACACTCTCCTTCACTCTTTTTACTTTATTGACGCCAAATTATCCGGTACCGGCCAAAGAACACCGCTTTTTTTCTCACCAAAAATATGATCAAACTTCAAACGGATAAACACCCCTGTTTTTACTACACTATCACGGTATGTATAACGATTACCGGGATTAAACTGGCTGAACGATATACCAACCGACAATGCTTTACTAAATTCTTCTTCAATAATCAAACCAATTTCATTACCGACATCATGCTTACTCTCATCTAAGTTTAAGGTAGCCACTGCATCTCCAGTACTCACCACAACATTTTGTACTTTCATATACTTCAAACTCACGGTTACACGTTTTTCACTGTTTGGCACCACGAACTCATTGGTAAGCACTAAATCCACAACCTGCTTATTCTGCAACCCGGTAGACCCCGTTTTTTCAGGGCCCAACCCCGTAACTGTACGCCACCAAATATCGCCATAGTGGAGGTCAGGATTTAATGACCAAAACCCTTCATCCTTATCTTCAGTTACAGCACTATCACCCGACCCTAAAGCGTATGCCGCGGTAAAACTTACTATATTATCAACAAAGACAAGGTTTATCGGGTTAGACTTAAGACACAGGTTTGCGAGTAATCCGTTACCGTTATAAGACGGCCTGATTTTTGACCCTATACTGTTTGACGTTTCTTTTTTTGCACCAAAATCCTGGCAGAACTCAAGCCCGTACTTTACATTCTCAACTAATAATATACCACCCAGCTGCAACCCCACGAGCGTCAAAGCATCAACACTTTTTTCATCCGGTGCCTGGTCATAATATCCGTAATAATACACAGCCAAAGTTGTTCCCGGCAACAACCCTTCCGCCTTAACCTTAGTTCCAACAAGATCCGTATCCCAGTTACGTTTCCGCAACGTTGTAGAAAACGTTGCTGCTTCATTAAGTTTACTCACAAACATATCAATCCCCAAAAACCCGAACAACCGTTCAGCTTCGAACCTTAACATATCCAGAGAATTAACACTGAGATTAAAATCATCCACCGGCCCGAAGTACAACGCAAGATCGCCGGGATTACCAAAAAACTGCCGCCCAACGGTAAACTTTGTCCCAAAAATCCCGGGTATTCCGTACCTATACTGAAAATACGCGTTATACACCCGTATATCTGCGGTAAGATTATCAAGCTTCTCCATCCCCTGCAATGAATCCCAGTAATCATTATTCTTATTTAACACAAGCCTCACAATGATATCATCCCCGACATCAAACCCGTAAGTCAGCAATACCCTCGACTTAGTATCATCCTCATAATCATCGTTAGTCCCGTCGCTGTAAGTCCCCGAAAAATCGGTTTCATTATCAATCGCCAAAACGCTTATATCCGCAGAACCGGATATAAACATATTCTTTACCTCCATTGAAGACGGCCCTATTCCTGAGGCACACACCTGTGATGATACAACCATGAACACAGCAAGCAACGTTACAAAAACAAACTTGTTATCAAACATTTTCATAGGCGTTCAATTTTCTCCCGGAATTCGTTACATACGCTTTCCGCTTTCCCCATTGCCGTCGCTTCACCCATTATACGGATAATAGGCTCAGTATTTGACGCACGCACGTGTACCCAGTAATCCTCAAAATTAATTTTTAAGCCATCCTCAAGATTAATATCCGCGTTTCTATACTCATTCTTAAGTTTTTCCATCACAGAAAATATTTTATCTGACGAACACTCAATTTTTGTTTTGTACATCTGATACTGCGGCATCTCCGCAACAAGCTCACTGATCTTCTTCCCGGTTGATGCCAGGTAATCAAGCACTACGCTGATTCCAGCAATACTATCCCGCCCGTAATTAATCTGCGGGATAATCACCCCGCCATTCCCTTCTCCGCCAACAACAGCATTCACGCGTTTCATTGTTTCAACGACATTAATCTCCCCGACCTTTGCGCGATAACACTTAACCCCATACTTTTTTGCAAGATCATCAATCGCACGTGAAGTTGAGAGATTAACAGCCACAGTCCCCGGTGCACGGCGTAACATATAATCCACCGCTAACGCCAGTGTATACTCTTCACCGATAGGATTACCATATTCATTAACAATCGCCAGGCGGTCAGCATCAGCATCCTGCGCAAGGCCGAACTCCGCGCCGGTATCTTTCACCAACTGCCCCAACCCCGTGAGGTTAGCTGGGACAGGCTCAGGATTACGCGCAAATATGCCTGTAGGCTCCGCGTTTATCTTAACGACCTCGCACCCGAAATGAGCAAGTAATTTCGGTGTAGCGATTGCCCCTGCGCCGTTACACGGATCAATTGCGATCTTGAACTTACGTTTACGTATCGCTTCAGTATTAACAAACTCGGATACCAGTTTAATATGAGTCTCAATTGCGCGTTTATCCGTCATAACCTTACTATACTCATGCCAGGTAACTTTCCGGAACTCACCCTGGTGATAAATATCAAGCAACTCCTCACCCTGCCGAGCGTTCAGCAACGTTGCATCAGTATTATAAAACTTCAACGCGTTCCACTGTACAGGGTTATGACTGGCGGTAATCATCACCCCGCCGTCAACATTAAGTTCACGCACCATCACCTGTAACGTCGGCACCGGGCATATTCCTAGATCAACAACTTCACACCCGGCAGCAATCAAACCGGAGAACACCGCGTATTTCACCATATCACCCGACACGCGGGTATCAGAACCGACAACAATTTTTCCTCCGGCTTTATAAGTCCCAAATGCCTGAGCGAACCTCGTAATCAACTGCGGGGTTAAAGTATCCCCGACAACTGCGCGGACACCCGCAACGCTTATCTTTAACGTCCTTATTTTTGCCATCTCACAAATACTTCCTTATTTGGCGGATAGAATCATTAACGATACGTTCCGCCCGTGCCTGATCCTTAGCTTCCGCAATGAATCTAATTATAGGCTCTGTCCCGGATGCGCGTATATGCAACCACTCATCTGCGCGTATAATTTTTATTCCATCAAGACAATCCACGGTTTCGTTATGGTACAACTCGCGTACTTCATCGAGGATCGCATAAATTTTATCCGGCGGGCAATCAACTTTTTTCTTAGTCATATAATACCGGGGAAGATTTTTCATAAGTTCCGACACTTTCAACCCGGTTTCCGCCATAAACTGCAGGATTAGCGTCATCGCAGCAAAACTATCCTGTGCATAATGAATTTTGGGTATCGCAACCCCGCCATTCCCTTCTCCACCTATAACGCCGTTACTATTTTTCAGTGTTTCAGTAACATTAACATCCCCGACTTTTGTACGGATAACCGGCACGCCATAACTCTTAGCGATATCATCCACCGCCCGTGTGGTTGACAGGTTTGTGACCACCAACCCTTTTTCCTTATATTCCAGCCAGTACTTAATCGCTAAAGCAACGGTATACTCCTCACCCAGCGGCACACCGTTTTCATCCACTACCGCCAGGCGGTCACCGTCAGCATCATGCGCAAAACCGATATCCACCTTCCCGGATTTCATCACAGAACATAACTGATTAAGATTATTCACTGACGGTTCAGGATCACGCGCAAATATGCCTGTAGGCTCGCCGTTAATTGTGCTAACAGTACACCCGAGAAGGTCCAGCAGTTTCGGTGTCATAAACACCGGCGCGCCGTTACAAAGATCCACTGCCACGCGAAAACGTTTTGCCCTGATTTTTTCTACATCAAAATAATTAGTAACTGTTTCTATATGCTTATCAATTGCGGTACCATCATCACGCACTTTTTTCAGTTTATCCCAGGACGCTTTCTCAAAACTTTCCTCATGATAAATATCCATAAGTTCTTCACCCTGATACGTATTAAGAAACATACCGTCGTTACGTACAAAAATGAGAGCATTCCAATCCGCAGAGTTATGGCTTGCAGTAACCGCGATCCCGCCATCAGCGTTTGATTGCTTGACTGCCAACTGTACCGTTGGAGTAGGCACAATCCCAAGACTAGTAACTTCACAACCGGAAGATATCAACCCTGACATTGTAGAGTAAAGCACCATATCGCCTGATACACGGGTATCACGCCCAACAATTACCTTCCCTGATTCAACATAACTCCCGAACGCCTGCGCGAATTTTACGACAATCTCGGGAGTCAGGGTTTCACCCGCGATCCCGCGGATACCCGAAACACTTATTTTCAGAGGTTTCATCTATAAAAACACCCGTCCTTAAATAACCCTTAAAAGTACTGAACTCTAATTTTATCAATTGTCCCGATATTAATCAATAAGGATGGGATTCACAGGATCAGCGAGTTTACCGTTATCATCTTTGTAATAATACCCGTACGATGACGAGTGACATCTCAGCATCCGCGCTGCAGCCTCACAACTACCTATTGCAACACCATGCTTTATCATACACAGTTTACCGTACTCAGAACATGACGGATAAAATACGCATACAGAACTTCTTTGAGACGACATTATTTTCTGATAGAACACTACAGCGCCTTCCCCAACCGACGGATAACGTACATTTGTGTTAACTACAGAATCCCCCCATTTTTTGTGATACAAAACCTCAAGTACACTTTTCTCAATCCCCTCTTCAATCCCAGTACATACCACAGAATGATATCTTCTGTTACTAACTTCCGCATAATTCGCGGCATTAACCACATTCCCTGCATAAAAAGGTATACCCAAAGTAGTGATCAGCACCCCGGCGCTATTATTACCATCATTAAAACTTGTATATGCAGCGGATATTGCCAGAGCATTTATGATAAACGCATATACACCATCCAACACCCTACCGCAATACACCTGCCCGGTCCCGGGTATGAACGCGGATATTACTCCCGCAAACACAGCATTCTTTGGTTCACGAAGCTTTAATCCGGACAATTTTGAATACATCCCTGTTAAAACTGATGCGGATACAGGATCAACAAGTTCAACATC
>JBBAAG010000047.1 GCA_041658405.1 Elusimicrobiota bacterium | reverse complement strand
ATAAAGTTCGGGTTATTATTGGACAAAATAAAAGCTATGGGGTTTACTTATCTTGCGACCGGGCATTACGCGCAAGTGTTATCAGAGACGGTGGATGGCAAGGTTGTGTATAACCTCACCCGCGGGGTGGATGAGCATAAAGATCAGTCGTATTGGCTGTATGAACTTAACCAGAAAACTTTGCCGTATATACTTTTGCCATTGGGTGGGTTTACAAAAACCGGTGTACGCATATGCGCAAAAAATGCAGGGTTGCCTGTTGCAGAAAAAAAGGAAAGCCAGGAGGTGTGTTTCGTTACCGGCAAAAAATATGCGGAATTTGTTGTTGAGTGGTTAACAAAAAATGAAACTAAACCCGTGAGAGTTGTTCCGGGAGATATCATCAATACTTCGGGTAAAGTGTTAGGGAAACACAAAGGGATACTGTACTATACTATCGGGCAGCGGCAGGGGTTGGGGGTATCCGCAAAGAAACCGTTGTATGTGACAAAAATACTTGTGGATAAAAACATGGTTGTTGTGGGGGATGAAACTGAGTTATATACGTCACAGGTGGATGTATGTAATATTAATTGGATTGTAAAACATCCTGTTTTGCTGCCACTAAAATGTATGGCTAAAATCAGGTACCAGCACAAGCTCGCAGGGTGTGTGATAAGCACTTTAGAGAATGATAGCAGAAAGTTGAGGTTGAAGTTTGATGAACCTCAACGCGCGGTTACACCGGGACAATCCGCGGTGTTTTATAGCCTCGACGGGAATACCGTGCTCGGGGGAGGTATAATATAATTATGCAACTGTTTAATTATTAACGAAATTTGTATATAATAAAAAAGTAAATATATTCATGAATTTGGGAGAAAGCGGGCGGAAAAATGGTAATTAGGTTTGTGGAAGACATAAAAACAGTATTTGAGAAAGACCCAGCAGCGAGGAATGTGTTTGAAGTACTCCTCTGCTACCCGGGCTTACACGCGTTGTGGTCACACCGCATCGCGCATATTTTCTACAAAATCCATTTCTACACACTTGCACGGTTAGTATCGCATTTGAACCGGTTTTTCACGGGTATCGAAATCCATCCCGGTGCAACAATAGGGCATAAGTTTTTTGTTGACCACGGTATGGGCGTAGTTATTGGGGAAACCGCGGTGATTGGCGATAACTGCCTTATCTACGCCGGGGTTGTTCTTGGTGGTACGTCGTTAAACAAAGGGAAACGTCATCCTACATTGGGCAGCAACGTTGTTGTTGGTACTGGTGCGACAGTGCTCGGACCAATTAATATCGGCGACGGTGCGCGTATCGGTGCGGGGTCGGTTGTTTTACACGATGTTCCAGCTGGTGCGACGGCTGTGGGTGTTCCAGCACGGGTGGGGCTTGGGTTTACAAAAGCTGACCTGGACCAGTTGCAGCACGGTAAACTTCCAGATCCTGTGGCGGAAGCGATCAAGTTCGTAGTGAAAGAACAAAACGCGTTGGAAACACGGATAAAAGAAGTGGAATCCAAGATGGGCGTCGTCGCGAATATTGACGAGTACTTCGAAAAGAAGAAAAAGGAAATCGAAGCCGAGTTTGAAAATGAAAACGGGAATAGCAACAGTAGCGAATGCAAAAAGTGATCAACCATATGAAACATTTGTTTAACGACCCGCGTTTTCACCGGTTTTTGTGGTTCTCTGCTTGCAGCCAGGACACCAAAATTCTTGACCCAAAACGGATTATTGAAGTTTCGAAAAAAGCGAATGCTACGGTAATCCATTATCCCGCAACGGGTTCGTCTTCGCCTGACACAGTACGCGCGTTTTATAACAGTAAAGTTATCGAAAAAGCGCCGTGGATCGGCAACCGCGACTTTTTCGGTGAAGTCGTCAATCTTGGGCATAAGAATAATATGAAAGTCATTGCGTACTTCAACGGCCACTGGTTTCCCGACAGTTTTATAAACGAACACCCTTCCTGGTCGCTAATCATGGCAGATGGAAAAAAGTTTAGCCTCGGGTTTTCGTACGGCGGCGGCGCTCCCTGTGTCAACGTTCCAGAGTTTCAGAAATACTCGACTGACGTGTTGACCGAACTCACAGTTAATTACCCGATTGACGGTATATTCCTAGACGGTCCTGCAGTTTTTCAAGGAACATGTTACTGCCCGGTTTGCAAGGAAATGTTTAAGAAACAAACCGGTGCTGAAATGCCCGTTGCATCGGACTGGAATTCAGAGATTTGGTACGCGTTCCTCAAGTTCCGTTACGATTCTATGCGAAACTACCTCGCGTTGATGCACGAGGTAGTACACAAAATCCGTCGGATTCCGATCTACAAAAACAGCGTGGTGCTCAACACCACGTGGTTCAACTGCCTTGGCGCGGAGGAACTGCGCGATTATTCCGAGAACATTGGTGCGGAACATTTCGTATTTTACGGCGAGCCTATAACAGTACCCATCTGGGGTGCAGGCGCTGCGGCGAAGTACGAACGCGCAATCGCGCGGGATGATAAAACCGCAACGATATATCTTTGTTACGGCCACAAAACATGGGATTATTACACGTTACCTACGGCAGATATGCGGTTGTTGATCGCAGAAACCGCGGCTAACGGTGCGTATCCGTTTGTAACGATCGATGATTACCAGATGGTTAACGATACCGCGAAAATGAAACCGATCAACGATATGTTCGGGTTTATCCATAAGAACGAAAAGTATTTCCTCACAGAATCAGCGAATAACGTTGCGATCCTGTGGTCGAACCATACAGAGGATTATTATACTAAAGCTACGCTTGGCGGTGCGGCGGGAACGCATCATTACGAAATTCAAGCGACCCAGGCGAATAAGGAGTACCAGTCCTGCTTCCGCGGGTTCTACGAAATGTTGACACAGGCGCATATACCGTTCGACGTTATTGGGAATGTCAACATCGAAAGCGGTGACCTCAAAAAATATAAAACGTTGATTATGCCGAACGCTGCGGCGATGAACGCAAACCAAATCAAGATCGTAGACGCTTTTGTCGCAAATGGAGGGACAGTAATCACGTCATTTGAAGCGTCGTTATACGACGAGTTTGGCAAACGTATGCATGAATATCAGCTTAAATGTTTGAACGCTGTTATTGAACCTTTTGCGAAGGAAGATAATGTTTTCCAGACTGTTCGGGATTACCAGAAGATTATAAAAAAACATAAGGTTACAAGCAGCAATACCGTAGGGAATTATCTGCCGATACCGCACTACAATTTTAAGGTGAAGTTAAAGAAAAACACGGATTACCAGGTATTGACTCAACTGATGAACCCGATCCCGCATAGGTACCACTCGTTCGTTGGGACGTCGGACCTACCCGGCTTAGTTGTCGGGGAGTATGGTAAAGGGAAAGTCGTGTATTTCTCCGGCCTTGTTGGAGTGTTGTTTTACAAGTACAGAATCCGTGATATCCGCGAGTTCGTCGCAAACGCGGTCAAGTGGAGCCAGCCGTTACAACTGAAAACTAATGCACCGAAGTCGGTAGAGTTTAACCTCCGCAAACTTGACGACGGGACTATTGTCCTGCATATCCTCAACTGGACCACTCGGATCTCGCGGCCTGTAGAAGATATTGTTCAAGTGTATGACATGGAAATAGGAGTGAAGTTTAGCGGGAAAAAGTCGGATGTCCGTGTATTGGCAGCTGGGAAAAAGATTAAATCCGTTGTGAAAGCCGGGTATGTGACATTCAAACTATCAACAGTCGGGGATTACGAAGTTGTGGTTATTAAGTAATAAATAAGAGAGGAAGTTGTTGTTGTATGAGCAAAAACTGGGTAAACAAACCGATGCGGATCATGAGGTTGGACTACATCACAGAAGTTCAGCGGTTCGCAAAAAAGAATCTTGCAAAGGTTGCGAAAGAGGTGAGGACAAAGTATCGGTGTAACGTTCAATGGGTGATGGCAAACCTTGCGTGTTCACCCGGGTCGGGGCATATTGTTACATTTAACACTCCAAAGTATGAGAAAGCGAAAGTGTTGGGTAATTTTGACACTCTGCGAGATTATCTCCCGCATGCGGAAGCTAATGGTATTAAAGTCCTTGCATACACCAACCTTCACTGGTTTAATTACGAGTTTGGTGATCAACATAAGGATTGGGAACAAATGCTTGCCGATGGGCGTCCATACGGACGGATATATCCTCTATACGGTAATGGTACAACAATGTGCGTGAACAGCCCGTGGCGTGACTGGTCGTATGAGATGCTAAAAGAAATTATGCGGACCGGTATCGCCGGTGTTTTCCTTGACGGGCCCGTAGTATTTCCTCGGGCATGTTTCTGTACATATTGCGCGAAACAGTTTAAAGAGAAGTACGGTGCGGAGATTCCAAGAACGGAAAACTGGAGCAACCTTGCGTGGAAACAGTTGGTTGAGTTTCGCAATGATTCGCTTGCGTTCTATCTACGTGATGCGCAAGCCGCAGTAAAATCAATCAATCCTGATGCTGTGATTTACCTAAACGGCGGGTCGTTCTCTGCGGGAACACGGAATACCGGACGGCAACAGGAAAAGTTGCAGTTATATCAGGATGTTAACAGTGCGGAAGCGTTTATCGGTCTTGGTAGTAATACATCACCCTATTTTTCGTCGATGGCAGCGAAGTATCTTACATCAGGTACGTTACCCGCGATTGTGTATACTCATTACGCGTTAGGCGCATGGCATTACCTGCCGTTACCGCCATTGGAGATTGAACTTTCGATTGCGCAAACTGTTGCCTGCGGGGCAAATCCGTGGTTTGCAGTGTTTGACTATGCAATTGAGCAAAACCCTAAAGCGTTGATACAACCGGTAAACCGTATACAGGGTTTTATTGAAGATAATGAAGAATATTTTACTGATACACAACCCGTTGCGGATGTTGCAGTGCTAAGCAGTGACCAGACAAAAAAGTATTATTTAAGTAATATCAAAACGTTATATGAAAAAGTTGGGTCTGGGAAAGAGGAAGGGTTGGTGGTAGATACAGCGTCGACGTTGACACCGGAGGATACTGCTAAACGTAAGGCTATATGCGACGGTATTACTGACGGATCGTATATTGGAGTGTACAACGCATTAGCGCAGGCGCATGTGCAGTTTGATATTATTATGGATAACGATTTATTAACCGAAAAACTTAAGAAATACAAAACGCTTATCCTTGCGAATACCGCGTGCCTTAGTGATGCGCAGGTGAAGAAGGTTATGGAGTACGTTTCAGCGGGGGGTAGTGTTGTCAATATGTTCGAATCCGGCGGGTATGATGAATGGGGTAATCCTAGAGATAAAAATGTGTTGCTCACCAGCCTTTGCGGAGTGAAAAGTATTGACGGGATGTATCCTACCAGCCCATTTGAACAATATATAAAAAAAGTGGCGTCTGGAGACAAATCAATTGATGCACAGATATCCGCGGTGTCTGACTACGACCTTATCCCGCGGCCTGCGTATTGTTTCAATACAAAGGTCGCTGAGGATTGTGTGGTTCCATTAAGATATATGCAGCCTACTGCAGGAGCGTATACAACGCTGCAGCCGGTATCGGATTATCCCGCAATGGTAGTGCATAAACACGGGAAAGGGGCTGTTGTGTATTTCCCGAATTTGATAGCAAGCGCTATTTCGCAGTTTAGGGATCATTCACAGGAAAATGTCCTTGTTGCAGCGGTACGGATAGCGTTACAAAATAAGTTGGTGGTAGAAACTACCGCACCGGTATCAGTTGAAATGTATATACGTCAAAAAAATGGAGGAAAACAGGTTATTGTTCATATGATTAACCTTACCGCTGACCGCCCGAGGTTGGCACGTGAAACTATACCCGTTCGTAATTTTGAGGTTATCCTTCATCGTCCGGGGTTGTCAAAAGTAAAAAAACTTGGAAGTATGAAATCTGTAACAGCTCAACATCTCGATAATGGGGATGGTATTAAGTTCAAAGTCGGGATACTGGAACTTTACGACGTTTATATAGTTGAATAATAACAATAAACAGGAGGTATAACTGAGAATAATGAAAACCTATTTGCCTTTAAGATTACCGAAAGATATTTTGTTTGGTGAAGTAAAGCCAAAGGTTGTAATAGCAGGTGAGAAAGTTGACTGGCAGTTTCGCGTAGTATTACCGCAGGGTATTAGCGGGAAACAAAAAATTGTGTTCCTGATTGGCGGTACGCGTTGGCAATCAGGGTATTGGCAAACACGGCCGCAAATGAATAATTCTGTTGCTGATGGATATCTTTATGCGAAAGTTAATGATACAGTAAATCTTGAAGCCATATCTACGGAACATCCGTTGAGGATAGAGTTCAAAATCCCGCAAGCCGGTATTCCTTCGGGTGCGAAACTAGAAATATCGTGGAAGAAAGCAAACGCGTTGCCGTTTACTCTGAAGAACTGCTATTTTTTATTAGTTGTCGTTGGTACGGAAGAAAACAAGCATCATAAACAAATACAGTGGTTACTTAACAACGGGTTTATGAAAACCGCGTTTTTGGTTGATATAGTTGGGGGTAAGCGAGCGGCTCTATGCCCGTTGGTACCTGCGGATGTTGTTGCGGATAAGCCGTTCAATTTTATTGTGCGGGTAGAGGATCAATTAGGTAATACTTCGAGTGGTTTGCCTGAAGAGATTATAGTCAAAGCTGAAGGTATTACACAGGTAGTGAAGGTTACACAGGAGGCAGTAAATCCCGGAGGGGCGGTCATGGTCAATAATTTTGTGCTTACTACCCTGGGGACTACTAGAATTGAAGTCAGTGAGCCAAAGACTGGCCTTGCCGGTATAAGTAATCCTGTGGTGGTTACAAAAACTGAACCTGAACAAAAGTTGTTCTGGGGTTTGATACATGAACATACTGAAATGTCCGATGGGTTAGGGACGTTGGAGACGTGTTACAATAATTTTCGTTATGCTGATGCCTTGGATTTTGGTGCAACGTCCGATCATGATCATAAATATGAAACTAATGACGAGCTTTGGTCTCTAATACAAAACTCTGCTAAGGTGTTTAATAATCCAGGTGAATTTGTTTCCTTCCTTGGTTATGAATGGGCAAAATGGCGACGTAACGGCGATGGTGACCGCAATGTGTATTATCTCAAAGATAATAGGCCGATGTACCGTTCAGAAACAGGGGAGTATGATAATCCTAACAAACTATTCGCAGCCTTAAAAAATGAAGATGCTATTGTTATTCCTCACCATTCCGCGCATGACGGGAATTATTGTGACTGGAAAGACCACGACCCTGAAAAAGAAAGGTTAGTGGAGATATATTCTGTCTGGGGAAATTCGGAACTCGCGACTGAGCAAGGTAATACATATCCCGGCGGTGCGCCGTCAAGGATGTCGCCTAACCGTCCGGAGAACTCTGTAATCCACGGTGAGAACCCGTTAGGGTTTGTCCAACGGGGATTAACACTGGGATGGAGAATAGGGTTCACTGCCGGAGGGGATATGCACTGCGCGCATCCCGGTAGCAATGTCAGGAAAGGCTTCCCGCCATATAATTTTAAACCCGGCCTCCTGGGTGTATGGGCGAAAGAAAAAACTAGGGAGTCTATCTTCCACGCGTTGTGGTCACGCAGGTGTTACGCAACGACTAGTGCGAGGATAAGGGTGGATTATACAATTAACGGTTATCCCATGGGTAGTGAGATTGTGTTAACAGAATCTAAGGGTATGAATAATGGCAGGATTGTGGAGATTAATGTTAATGGCACTTCAATAATAAATAAAGTGGAAATACTGCGTAATAATGTTGTTATCCGTTCCATTGATGGAAACAGCCAGCAGGATTTGGTTGTAAAGTTTGAAGATAACGAATTATTGGACAAATTGTGGCTGCCACCGGCACGGTGGTCAAAAGAACCGTTTATCTTTTACTATGTTAGAATCCATCAGGTTGACGGAGAGATGGCATGGGCGTCACCTGTGTGGGTTTTAAATGATAGATAAGGGACGCTACTTCAATTCCAAAGCATTAAAGTGAAATTGCTTCAGTAAATTAAAGAAACTCTGGTGTTTGTGAAAAACAAACACCAGAGTTTCGTATTCCTACTTCTTGATCGAGAGGTAATATTCTTCCACTTTCTTAAACGCTTGGTATGTAATCTCAACATCGTCATTCGTCCAGCATTCGTGCATATACATTGTCATATGTTCATTTATCGTCTTTAATGCTACGGGACATGAGTCTGTGTAATCAATCTTCCTTGCGTTTGGTAATGACCATGGAAGTTTCGATGTACCGAACACTAATCGTTCCTTCATCCATTTTTGTTCGTATATCGGCCGGACGTAATGCGCGCCAACAGATACGCCTTCCTTAGCAACAGCAACTGCGATGTCTTCATGTTTCGCTCCGAGTACCGCAGCGTCGCAGTGGACAAAACAGAACCATGGATTGGGTTCCGCACCGTCCGTAGATTTCCATAACCGGAATGCTTTCGTAGTTTCAAGCTTCTTAGCTAACGCGCTGGCAAACCCGCGGCGTTTCTGCGCGATAGATTCAGTTTTTTTCAGCTGTTCACGCCCAACTGCGGATTCAAGTTCGGTTACTCGATAGTTTACCCCGGCAAATAAATTTGTTCCTTCTGTTGAATTAAACGGTTTCCCGCGGTCAGCGAATCTTTTGGCATTCCAATAATATTCTTCGTTATTGGTGATAACCATCCCGCCTTGCCCGCCTGAGGTAGTATGTTTACCGCTCATAAGGCTGTAGCAGCCCATATCGCCGATTGAACCTACGTATTTACCTTTATACTTAGCTGCATGCGCTTGCGCACAGTCTTCAATAACAACGAGGTTATGTTTTTTTGCGACTTTCATAATAGCGTCCATATCGCACGGCTGGCCCGCAAGGTGGACAACGATCACGGCTTTTGTTTTCTCAGTGATACACTTCTCGATACTTTCAGCGGACATATTTACGGTGGCATAATCAAGGTCGGCAAATACTGGGATACACATACATAACGTTATCGGCATAACAGTGCCGGGATCGGTAATCGGTGATGTGATAATTTCATCACCTGGTTCGAGCCGTAATGCCGCGATTGCTGTGTGTACTGCTGCGGTACCTGCGCTTACCGCTGTTGCATATTTTACGCCGTAAAACGCAGCGTATTCCTGTTCATAAAGATCGACATCCGTAAGCTTTCCGTAACGGTCAAACGCGCCGCCGGATAGCATCGCTTTATAAAACAAAGCGTCTACTGCAAGTTTTTCTTCTTTTCCAATCAATATTCTCGGGGGAACGGGTTTCTGCCGGACCGGTGTCCCGCCGTCTCTTGCCAACTTTTCTACCATAAAAAATGTACTCCTTTACTAAAATATACTGTTCAACTATTCCTAAATTACTGTGATATCTGAAGATTATACAAAAATGGAACGGTGTGGGGGATATATAAAATAATTATTTGAATACCAGCGTACCAAAACGTTTGGGGTTATGAAAACTGCCATATGGGCAGGACCACGCTGAGTATTCGTCAGTGCCTTTGTCCTTGTTACGCACATACCTACTTCTTGCGAAGTTAATAGCAACTCTTCTTCCAGCTGTTGGTGTTGCGGATAACCCTAAATCCGTGTACGGTATAATAACTTCGGCATACCAGCTGCCGGTTGATGTGGAACATCTTACACTCCATTGTCCATTGAACGATTCCGCGCCATTCATGTTTTGCTGGTCAAACTTTGTGCCGATAGAGTTCATTACAAGATGGATATACTGCCTGCGGGTTGTTGTTGTATCAACAAAAAGTTCTATAGAATCATCAAAGAAAACCATGCTGTCACGTTCCATAGCTGTAGTTTTGAGGTTGCTGATATCATCCTCAATGCAGTTGAAGAGAAAATATAGTGCTGTATCATTATAAACTGTATAAACCAACGTATCATTACTAGGTGTGCCATCCCCGAGGTTTAGTTTGAACCCAGACGCAGCGGGGGTTAAACCTTTCCACGTATCGTCGTTTGGGATACCATCAATCACCGGCGGGGTTGATGTATAAACTGTATAGCATTCCGGTACAATACCCCAATCAATTATCTTACCGGGTACATCCGTGATTTTTCGGTTAAACTTTGCGTATTTTAGGATAACGTCAAGTTTATTGATATTGTCGCGTATTTTGTTGTCAACTGATACTGAAGAGGTGTCTATTAGAACGTTGAATAACGGCGCTGCAGTATCCTCAATTTTGTTACTGATATCATCTATATCTAACACAGCGTCATAGCGGGTAAGCCAGGAACCGATAGATTCAAACCCTTCTATTGCTGTAGAAATAACGCTTTTGTCGTTAACACTGATCGAGTCTTCATACATCAATCCCAGCGCGGGGATAATTTCTAAACTTACAACTTTCCCTGCAGTGAGTAACGGATTTGAATGCAAAGTTACCGCCTTAACTTTGTACGGCCCGGTATTCAACGCACTGATATGCTCGTCAGTTAAATAATAGTACGCGAATAGTGTTTGCCCGTATAATCCAAGCTCGCGTGTGGCAAGTATTTGATCCACAAGCTTTTGCGTGTCATTAGGGTATGCATAAAACCCTATCCCGGGATACATAAATGTGCGGTTATCCACCATCCCGCTTAGTTGTTTAACATTATTCCTGAATGATGAAGTAATACTGTCGTAAGTCATCGGGGTGACAAAATCAAGGTATTGCCGGTCAATCCATTTCATCCATTTTTGTTGGCGGTAATTCATCGTTATTTCATAAAGATACGCACCGGCTACCGCTGCGGATAATTGTATTCCCGGCCGTAACGGTAGCACTTCATCACGGACGCGTTTAACGAAACTTGTTATCAGTTCTTCCCTCCACTGGCACCATTTCGTCCAGTTAACGGTATCCTCAGGAGATATCTCGCGGGGGTTAATGCCATACTTATTTTTAAACTCATAAACGCAGTTGTCGCAGTAACAATAATACGGTTCCTTGTCTTCAGGATACCGCAGGTAGTCAAGATGCAATCCGTCAATATCGTATTTCGTGATAATCTCGCGGTATAATGATATTAGGTAATCACGTACGTCCTGTCGCGACGGACATGCCCAGTAATGAGGTTTTGATTGAGGGTTTCCGGTTTTGTCTACCATCACCCAGTCAGGATGAGTTTTTAGTAATCCGCCTTTGTCACGCGTGCCCATCATAAATACCCAGAGCCACGCGTGGACTTCGATTCCTTGTTTATGAAACTCGTCTATAAACGTAGTGAGGTAATCCGTTCCCTCGAGTTCCGCCCATTGCTTGATCTGTGTGGATACAAATATTGAGTACCCGTTATTCATTGTCTCAAGGAATACTTGGTTGAAATTAGCGGTTGAGATACGCACTGCGATGTTATCTACAACTTTTTGTGAGTCCACTGGCGGAGTGCTTAACTTTAAATCACGCATTAAGCTTGAGTTATCTATCCAGATTCCGCGGGATTCTACTACCGTTGATGTTATCTCCGTAACAGGTTGAGTTGACTGCAGGATTGGTAGTGATGACAGGGGGATATCATCTGCTGAGATCACTGTTATAGTGATAAAAGTAAAAATCAGGCAAATAATGAACAGAGTTAGTAACTTGATCCGCATCTAATTCAGATATGCCGGCGTTTACGCATTGCGTTATACACCCTGCGCATTGAAAGGTCAATTGCAGCTTCCACAAAGTTTACCTTATCCTTTTTATTACTCGCGATTGTCCAGTTAAGCGCTGCAGATATTTTTTCGGTAATAATCTTGAACACTTCTTCTTTAGTGATTTTCATCGCGCTTAGTGACCGCGAATATTCTTCCATCGATGCAATTACACCGCCGGAGTTCGTGATGATATCCGGGAATACTTTTATATCGCGTTGGTCAAGGATTGCCATGCCTTCGATAGTAACCGGTGCGTTGGCGGCTTCAACTATAGCTTTTGCTTTTATTTCGTTTGCATTCTCTGCCGTGATAACCCCGCCGGCTGCTGCAGGGACTATGATATCTACAGGTAAGGCGAATAATTCTTTATTAGTTAACTTCTTTGAGGTGAACCCGTCAACTGTGCGGTTCGTAGCGGCATATTTTATTAATGCATCAATATCCAACCCTTTTGGGTCGTAACACCCGCCGCCTACGTCGGTAACACCGACTATCTTAACTCCTTGTTTTGCGAGGAAAACGCAGAGGTATGATCCTACATTACCAAAACCTTGTACCGCGACAGTTGCTTTCTTTGGGTCAAGGTTCAATACATCGGTTATCATACACATCGCTGCGTAACTACACCCGTACCCGGTTGCTTCTTTTCTTCCTGGTAGCCAGCCTTGGATACCTTCGGGTTTACCCGTTACTGACGCAGGGTCAAGGGTTTCATTATAAATAAATGCCATCTCATCCGGCCCGGTGCCCATGTCCGGTGCTGGGATATACGTATGATCCATCAAAAACCGCCGGATTTGATGCGCGAATTCCGCACAGATATCCAGCGTAATAACTTTTTCAAATTCAGGGTCACGTTCTGTTTTACCGAATAGCCTGTATGCCTGTTTCATACTGACTTTGATCCCGGATTTACCTCCGCCAAATTCAATATCGCTGACTGAAGTTTTTAGTGTCATCAACCTCGAAAGTTCCATTGTTTCCCATAAAGATACGTCTTCAGCAATACGGATACCGCCTTTATACGGCCCGCGGGCGCTGTTGTGTAATGATATACATGCCCATACGGGTAAAACCTTACCCCATGATTTTACGGGGAGGCGTACTATAAATATTTGTTCCGGATGGATAAGTTCGGTTACGGTGTCTTCAGGCCAGCCTAACCGTTTCCCAACTTTTGCCATCAGGTGAGTTGTCCGTGTTGGCGCTTCTTTTACCTCCAAAATTTCTTCCATGTCAGAAAACTTATTGACTTTTGTTGCCACGTTAGTACTCCTTAATCTTATTTTTTGTATGTATCAAGTATCACACGGCTACCCGCAACTATATCTTTTATCGCCTGTTCCGGCGTCTTTTTCCCAAGTTCAACTAACTGCAGTTCTTTATTAAAATGCTGCGATATAATTTCTTTGTACGCGCTTATCTGCGGTTGTAGCATACTCGCGTTCTCCGCTGCAGTAAGGTAGTATTTTATATTATCCGGGGGAGGTACTGCAAATGATGTTTTTGCTGCTTCTATAAGTGACGGTACACAATTTTTTGTTTGTGCGAGTAATGCCTGTCCTTCCGGCCCGCAGTAAAATTGTATAAACCGGAATGCTGCGTCTTTATTCTTACACTGTTTTGGTATGCATAACCCGCCGGTAGTGATAAAATTCTTGCGTTGTTTACCGGTTGGTACCGGTATTGCTGTGACGTCCCATTTAAATGCGGAGATTTTAGAAAATTGTGCAAGCATGAATGTTGGAGCGATCTGCGTTGCGATTTTACCTGTCATAAAAAGGTTGACCCCTACTTTCCCGCCAAAAGTTTCTTCTTCCTCAGGTGATGGGCAGCATTCTTTGTATAGTTTGACGTCAAAATCAATGAATTCACGGGTTTCTTTTGTGTCAATTGCAGGTTCTAAAGTTTTTTCGTTGATCAGCGTTCCGCCGTTCATACGGAGCATAATAACTTTTTGGGGTAATGTTGTGCCATACCAATCTCTTCCTCCATCGCCGTTATTATCGCGGGTGAGGCTCTTCGCGGTTTTATAAAAATCGTCCCAGGTCCATTTATCAGTAGGATACGGGAGCCCGGCTTTATCAAAGATGTCTTTGTTATACGCAAGGCAGTAGCTTGAAAAGTGAAGGGGGAACATCATAAGCCTGCCTTTATGCGAGCCTTCAAGTACTGTAGTGGGATAATAGTTTTTTAAGTTAACCTTATACTTCTCAATGTACGGGGTAAGGTCTTCCAATACGTCTTTGTTAAACAGATCTACCGGGTTTACCCAGTAAAAAACGTCAGCCGCGGAATTTCCGGCAAGTTCGGTAATAATTTTGTCTGACTTCGAACCCCATTCAAGTTTTACTTTGATATCCGGGTTTTGTTTTTCAAACTTCGCGATGATCTGCCGCATGAGTTCTATTTGCGTAGGTAAGACTTCCCAGTTAGTATAACGTATAACCGTCCTGCCGGAAGAATCGGTACCATTATTTTTTGCGCATGAACTCAGGAAAGTTAAGGGTAGGAGTAAGGATAGAATACATGCCATTAATTTTTGTTTCATTGAATTTAGTTCCTTCCAATCTATAAATAAATTACCATAACTGGCTATAATTTAATATGTACAAACAACCGTTCATGCCCGGGATAAAGACCATATCATCTGCGATTGTTATGTCCGAAAATATATTACCCGAGTTCATATGATACGAATATATCACGGTTCCAGTCAACGCATCAAGTTTGTATAGAGTCCCTGACCTGCCGCAAATGTAGATGTATCCATCCAAAATAATGGGGGATGAACCATAGAAAGTGTCACCGGTACTGGTTTCCCATACGGTTTTACCATCTGTTTGAGAAACGCTGTATATCTTACCATTAATCCCTGCATTGATAACAGTATTGCTTGAAATCACAGGGGTTGACCATCCGCCGGAAAGTTTTGTGGCCCACGTAATACCTCCGGTGGAAAGATTGATAGCATAAAGAGTGCCGTTGGGGATAGGGATATACATAGTGTTTGTTTTATACTCATAAACAGGTGCCGCAATTGCGGGGGCGTAATATATATGTTTTGAAAGTTGGATTGACCATATGAGTTTACCGTCAAGCGGTTCCCATGCGTAGAGGTTGCCGTCCCAGCTGCCGGAAATAATTTTGTTGTCTTCAATAATAGATTTTGAAATAATTGCGCCACGGGTTTTGTATGCCCACTTCTTTTTCCCGGTTTTTGTATCCAGGCAATACATGTAATTATCCCCGGAACCTATGTATACGTTGTTATTATAAATCAGTGGCGAGGCGGTTACCGCGGCTTGTGTTTTGTATTTCCAGACGAGTTTACCGTCATTAACGGATACTGCATAAACATTGCTGTCATTAGCGCCAAAGATTACGGTATTACTCGAAACCGCGGGGGTTGAGTGCACAGCCGTGCCAGTACTGAATTTCCAGAGGTCAGTTCCTGTATTCTCATCAAGGCAGTATAGGTTGCCGTCGTCACTGCCAAACAGTATTTTACCCTGGAATACTACCGGTTTTGTGCGGATACTGTCACTTATACAGCGGGTCCATAACCTGCGGTCAACATGTTTAAACCCGTAATCTACCCATTGTACCCAGCGTTCACCGGGGATGCGTTGCACTGCGAGTTCCAGCAACTGTTCACCGTCAATATCAGGGGTTGATACAATAATTATGTAATACGCATTATCTATGGGTGTTAACTGTTTCCATTCAGTTTCGTTGATACGGTACTGTAGAGTCAACGGAGCGGTTAATGGCATATCAAAAGTTGTGGTATCAACTACAACTTTTAAGTAAAACGGTAGTTCGTGTATCCATTCACCGGGGTAGGGAGCGTCAATCGTGACTGACGGTGCATGTGCGCGTTTTAGGGGGATCACGGTTTTATCAGTTATTTTATCTTTACCCAGGGTTTTGTTGTACATACGTATACCGTCGGTATTTATATCGATTATACGGTAAGACATTTTTGCGTAGACCGCTTTTGTCATAACAAAAGTTATACCATTAGTTTTCCATACCGTATCATTATGCCCGTGCCCGCAAAACCAGGCAATAACGTTGTACGGTTCAAGAATATTCATGATTTCGTGTTCGTTATCCACAAACGTATTTTTGTGCGTAACCGGGTGGTGGGAGAATAGGATTACCGGTGTTTCAGCACCTATTTTTTTGAGATCAGTTTTCAGCCATTCAAGCAGTACTTTACTAAAATGGCCGTAGTGTTCACCTACAATAGTACTGTCAAGCAGGATAAAGTGTATACCGTCAGCATCAAAGGATTTGTAGAGGTTCCCGAAATACTTTATGTACCGCGTTTTTGCGATATCCACCCATGCAGTCTCGTGGTTGCCTGGTAATGGATAGTACGGGATTTTGAGTTTACTGATAGCGTTTTTATAGAACTTATACTCATGTTCAAGGCCGGTTTCTGTGAAGTCGCCGGTGTCAATCACGAATGATGGTTTCTCGGGTAACGCATTGATTTCTTTTACCACATTAGCCAATGTTGTTGAGGAAACCGGTGCGTGGGTATCGGTTATCTGTACGAATGTAAACCCTTGTAGTTCCGCCAGGGTGCAAGCAACTGCGAGTACTGTTGATAAACAAAATACACGCAGTTGCTTAATGATTATTACCACGTTGCGTTATTTGAGCTCGTTAATGTTGCCAATAACTTTCTCAAATATTGTGACAACATCTTTCATATCCTGTTTATTTCCCAGTAAGACTGTGTGTCCAAACCATGCGCCTTCCTTATAGCAGATCCGTTCCGTAACGTCGCATTTAACTTTTGAGTAATCAACTTTTTTGCCGTAGTACGGGCATGAGATCGGGCAGTGTTTCGCTCCAGTGCCTTTTGTAAGGAATAACGGGTTTTTGTATAACGGATGCGGGTACCCGCCAGAGATACCTAACCCTTCCGCAGCCATTGCAGCTATAAACTTTTCACGTGGTACACCGCCAAGTTCTTTTTCTACATACCGGAAATTATAAAGGTGATACGACCGCCGGGTGACGCGTTTATCGCGTTTCGTTAATTTTATCCCCGGGAGATCGCCAAGTTTTTCGTTTAGGTACGCAGCGTTTGCTTCTCTTGTTGAAGTATGTTTGCCAAGACGGCTTAGTTGTGCTAATAATATAGCTGCCTGGAATTCGGTTAGCCTGTAATTACCTCCGAGGATATAATGCGCGTACCATGGTTTATCAAGTAAGCGTCCGCAGTTTGAGTATGATCTTGCAAGGTCAGCGTAGTCTTTATTATCCGAGAGAATAATCCCGCCTTCACCGGAGTTAATGTTTTTACTTGCCTGGAAACTGAATGCGCCCATATCGCCTAATGCGCCTGTGCCTTTACCTTTCCATTTACTGCCCCAGCTATGGCATGCGTCTTCCAAAACTTTGAGGTTATACTTTTTTGCGAGTTTGTTTATTTTATCCATATCTGCTGGTAGGCCGCCAAAATGTACCGGCGCAATTGCTTTTGTTTTTTTTGTAATCGCTTTTTCAATAAGTTTTTCGTCAAGGCACCAGGTGTCTTCGTTGACATCTACAAAAACGGGGATTGCGTTGACTTTTAGGACAGCTGTGGCGGTTGCGACAAACGTGTAGGGCGGGATAATAACTTCGTCACCCGCGCCAATACCTAATGCTATAAGCGCGATCTCCAAAGCTGCAGTGCCGTTGGTACAGGATACAGCGTACTTCGCGTCATGAAAATTTGCGTATTCTGCTTCAAATTGTTTAACCTTTGCGCCGTACCACCATTTACCGCTTTCCAGGACTTCATTCAAGCCTTTACGTTCTGCGTTATCAAAGATCGGCCATTTTGTCCATGGTTTGTTGCGTACCTTAGTTCCGCCGTTGATCGCTAATTTTGACATTGTGTTCGTACTCCTTTTTTTTCGTTATAAAACTTCCAAATATTTACTGTTAAAGGGCATATTATAATTAAATATGAAACTTAATTCAATATATTATTCCACAACAGAAATAATGGTGGAAAAACCGGGTGCAAAATAACCTCCAAAATTGACCCATCTCCTACAAGACGGGTTAATATTCGATGTTACAAGTGGGTCAAACTCGGGGTTAATTTACAGATATTAGGAATAAAACTCTCTTTTTAAAGGGTAAATGGAGGATTCCGAATGAAAATTATTGACAATTATTAGAAATTTCGTAGTATACTACTATTACATTTAGAGAGAGAGTTGCAATTATGCAACAACTCTAGTGAAGATATCAGAGTGCCAAAACAAAGGAGTGATTGAAAAATGAAGAAAAAAGTGTTGTTTGTCTTCGCTGTGTTAACGGTCGTTGTTTGTACAAACTTGTTTGCTGAAGAAATGCCGGATGTCAAGAAACCGGTTGTCAAGGAAAATGCTTTAACTATAGGGATATTGCAGGGCGCCTCGCTGATTGGCGCGGATTACGAAAGAATGATTAACGACCGTATTGGAATTCAAGCTGGTGTCGGTATTGGAGGATTTGATGTCGGGGTTAATTATCATCTAAAAGGACAGATAGACAGTAGCTTTGTCTCTGTAACATATTGGAATCAAGGTGGTACTACATATGATACATTAGGTGAAAGAGTATTAGGACTAACTTATGTTTACCGCCGGGCCAGAGGCGGATTGACGGCGCAAATAGGATTCGGTGGAGTTTTAGAGTACGGAGCAATTGGGAAAAAGGCAGCGGAGATGTTGGGTGGTACTGGTACTACTCCACCAACAGTTATTATGCTCTATAGTATCGGTTATTATTTTATGTTTTAGCACACATTTTTGTCAGCAAATTGTACTTACTTTATACTATAGTGATGGGCAAAATTAAACATTTAGGGACAAATCCCCACGAAAACCCTACAAAACAAGATAAACACTATCCCTAAAACCTTTAATATTAAGGAATAAGATAAACGATCCCCATATTTTTTCGCCCCCGTTGTTAAACCCCTGGCAACAGCTGCTGGTACTGGCTTGTGGCAAACTCTCAAAAGACGCAGGTTCATAGACGCCGCTTAGTTTGTTTCAAACCCAGCGCTGCTCGCTCCTGGATTTTCAATTCGTCCGTGCCGGCATTCGCTGTTTTGTAGTATCGGATAGGAAGGACGACATAGTTTCTCGGTTCGACCCCACCCAACGGAGAAAGATAGACAAAACCCTAACCAACCTCACAAACTCGCTGGGCGTAACCGTTTTGGACATAGGGTTTGACAGGTAATAAATACAAGGTGCAAAATAACCTCGAAAATTGACCCACTTTAACCTTGAAAATTAACCCGGGGGTATGTATAATAATTTCGACGGTAACAATAACTACAGGACGGGTCATTATTGAATGTTAAAAATGGGTCAAAATGGCGGGTTAATTTACACCCATGCTGAACCCTATTGTAGGATACGGCGCGGAAACATAAAGATTGGGGTGTACTTAACTGTAGCGGTTTTACCTGCTGTTTTACTTTATCAAACCTCATGTAATCCACCTTTGATGCAACATTAATAGCGGTTAATGTAAGCAATAATGTTGCTGCGATAAACGTTGTTGTGAACTGGTTTATTCTGTTTATCATACACGACATTTTACTTTAAATTCGTACGGTTTTAACGCAATTATGATAAAATATGTTTGTTGCAGAAAAAGATTTTTAAAAATATTTGCGTAATTTTGGGCATCTCGTTTGTCTAAAGGAGTAGAAGGGATAGAATGTCGGATAGTATGGGGTTGAATAAATTGTCGGACAACGACCTCGTGGTGTTGGCAAAAAACGGTAGTTCTGACGCGTATGGTGCGCTGGTCCGGCGGTACACTGAGAAGATGTACAACATATGTTACCGCCTGACAGGTTGTGAGCATAAAGCGCACGACCTTTTGCAAGATACGTTTATAACAGCGTTTAAGAGTATTAAACGGTTTAGTAGCAATAGTTCGTTGACGACGTGGCTGTACAAAATCGCAGTAAATGACTGGATCAACAAAAGTAACCGTGAGAAAGTTGTGGATGTTGTGTCAATAGATAGCGATAAAGTGGTAAACAAAAGCGGCGATACAAGTATACGCGAGATTATAGATCCCAAACAGTCGCCGGAAAAAAGTTATTCGAAAGCAGAACTTGAAAACGCCGTGCAATACGCGCTTGATAAACTGACGCCGGAACAGAGGGTAGCGATAGTGCTCAGATATATCGAAGGCCGCCCGCTGCAAGAGATTGCGCGAATCTGTAACGAGTCAGTCAGTACAATAGGTTCGCGGTTAGGGCGCGGGTTAAAAGAGATTAAAAAGTATTTAAAGGAATATGTTAAACAATGAGGTTATGTTTATGACTTGCACAAACGAGAAGATCCAGGACTTACTAGTGTTGTATCTAGAAAACGAATTAACAAAAAAAGACAAAATTATGGTAGAAACACATTTATCTGGTTGTGCGGAATGCAGGGTTACTCTTGAAGATTTTCGTAGTACTACTGCGTTATTGGCGTCGTTGGAACATAAAACTGTAGCCGCTGATGTATATGCCAAACTTGGCGACCAGCTTGACGGCGCGGTACGCGCGATAAACGAAGAACACAGCGGTAATATGATACATAACATATTCGCGGATTATCGTACATACGTATTCGCTTTTGCTGCAGCGTGTCTGATAGTAGTTACGATTATCACGTTCAATCGTAACAATGATAAGCAGCTCGCGTCGACTTCCTGTGATAACTCGATATGCAGTACTAACGTTGTAGAAACGCCTAAACCTGAAAATAGTGATTATAAAACAGTTATTACAAAAAAAGCTGATGACACTACTACAGTGTTAAACGAAATAAAACAGGTAGCTAGTAATACCAGTACCCCGAGTAAGGTAAAACAATCTCCGGTGCAAACAGTAGTACAAACACAAACGAAACAGGAATATATCGAGTTGGCAAAAAATACCGTTGGTACACAACCTTCTGTCGTTTTCCGTGGCGGCGTTGTAAAACTAATGAAGAAACGTATTGTCAAACAATGGCAGGATGTTTATAGCGGGGTAAAAGAACAAAAGTCGGGTATCATCAACGATTACAAGGACTGGGATGTTTTATGGAAAACTCATGTCAGCGGGACGTCGTTACCCGCGGCAGTACCCAATATTGATTTTAAAACAAGTACTGTAGTCGCAGTATTTATGGGTGAGAAACCTACCTCAGGGTACGGCATCAGAATATCGAGTATCGAAGAGTCGGACAAAAAAATATATCTTGAACTTGAACAAACGTTGCCGGAAGCCGGCGCAGCAGTAAAACCGGGCGCTATTCAGCCATACCATATTGTGGTGATTGGGAAATAAATGTATAATATATATAACATAATGAAACATAAACTAACGCTTTTCACTTTTTGTGTTGTGTCCCTGTTACTCAACTGTATATGCAGCCCTATACATGCGGCAACGCCAAGTGTTGCTATTGACAGCGTAACGTTCATGGGTAATCTAATGCGGGTATCATTTACGCCGTACGACGTTGACGGTGATAGTATAGCCGTTACCGATTGTCAGTACAGCTTGGATAACGTAACCTGGATAAACATCAGCAGCGCTGCAATACGGAACAACACCGCGAAAGTTAACGGGCAGCAATCGTATATCGACTGGGTGACCACCGCAACGTTTACGTCGTCCTTAACTGACAACAGCGTGTGGTTCCGCATGAAAGCTGTGAACGGTGGGTATGGCACTTTTGTTATCTCGACTGTCACAATTCCTGTGAGTGTATATGGCCACGGTACAATAATTGATAATATAAACGGATACTTATACATTTTGGGTGGCGATATTGGGCCTAGTGAAGCGACGAAAAATATATATTGCGCTAAAATTAATAATAGCGGTAGCATAAACACGTTCACTACATCATCAGTACAATTACCTGCGGATTTAAGAATGCATGGACACCAGGCAATAGGGTACAACGGCTACGCCTATGTTATTGGTGGTAGTATGGGAGGTAGTTGTAGTAACGTAATTCATTATGCGAAAATGAACTCGTCGGGTACATTGAACTCGTTTGTCAGCTCGACAAACACGTTACCGGTAGGACTTTCCGGTATGGGCTGTGTCCAAAATAACGGATATCTATACATCCTAGGCGGGATTGCGCAAACGTATTCAGTCAATACAGTGTATTACACAAAAATCAATAATGATGGCAGTATAGGACCGATAATAACATCAACAAATACTTTACCAGCAACTTTCGGCTTCAATGACGCAGTGGTATGGAACGGATATATCTACAGCATTGGCGGCGGTTCTGAGGTATATTATGCGAAACTAAACAATGATGGAAGTGTTGGTTCTTTTACAGTCGCGTCTTCAACTTTACCTTATGGCATAACTTATGAGATAGTAGTTGGTGACGAAGGATACATGTTTCTTGTTGGTGGTTGTAGTAGTGTATATCTAGATACAATCTATTATAGTAAGTTTAACGTTGATGGTTCGATTAGTGAGTTTAAATTAAGCGACAAAACATTACCTACTACATTATCCGTTCATGGAGTAGCAACATTCAACAACAGGTTCTATGTTACAGCTGGAGGAACTGCGTATAAAGCGTATACCAATAAAGTACGGTACTGCGAGTTGCCAAATATTTCAGATTCTTACTACACATCATCGTCTTTTGCAGTTGATACGTATACACCTGTCCCGCCTGTAAAAAGGGATTGGTGGGACAACGCGTGGAATGATCGTTTAGTTGTAACAATATCTAACAGCAGCGGGACATTAACAGATTACCAAGTATATCTATCCACAAACAACGTAGCTATTGATTTGTTGCGTGCGCAAAACAAAGTGCAAGCGGACGTTGACGATATAAGGTTTGTTAATAACACCAATACTACGATGTACAATTATTGGATCGACAGTGATACATCGAACATCAAAGGATTCTGGATAAAAGTGTCCGAACTTCCAGCAGCGCAAAACACTACGTTTTATATGTACTACAACAATCCCGCCGCAATAGCGATGAGCAGCGGACCGGCAACGTTTGAGTTCTACGACGATTTTAACGAGTATCCCAACGGAAGCACTGCGCCATCAAAATGGGACGTCAATCAGGGATGGAGCGTAAATTCAGGAGTATTTAAACAAACACTATCTAACTACACACCGCCTTATGCAATAATCAAAAATCTAATACTCAGAGACTTCGCATTAGATTGCATCTGTCGTTGGGATGGGCCCAATAACGAAAATCTCGCTATTAATTTCAGGATACAAACCCCGTCTCCATCATGCAACTATTCGTATCGCGCATCACTTGCAGGATTAGGTGGAAGCATATATGAACTTCTAAAAATTACGAACAATTGTTGGTCACCATCCCCATCCTTTATTACTTCTCCTTATACTGCTACACAAAATAAATGGATGAACGTAGGAGTTGAAGTTGTGGGACGCAGTATGAGCGCGTATTTTGATAATTTAAAGATATCTGCAGTCGATAATTCGTCTGTATATTATAGCACGGGATATGTGTCTTTTTTCTGTGCAGTATCGCAATGGTCAATTGATAATATTAGAATACGTAAACTTGTTTATCCTGAACCTGTGGTGAGCATTGTTGCTGTGCCAACTTATGTTTGGGATGGTACCGGGCAGGATAGTGATACCACGTATTCCACTCATACTTTATCTGCGAACTGGGCATCGGTATCCGATCCGGAATCGAATATCGCGAAGTATTGGTACGCGATCGGAACAACTGCCAGGTCAACAAACATTGCGAGTTGGACCGATATTGGTTTGTCGACTTTCGTCGTGAAAATCGGGTTGAGTTTAACCTACGATACGACGTATTACTTCAGTATAAAAGCGGAGAACAGCATTGGTATGCTATCAAATCCTACTGTTTCTGACGGTATCTATCTACAAAACGCGATGCCTGTATTAGCAATAAACAGCGTTGCGGTTTCAAGTGGAACTATACGGATAAACTATACTACGTATGATACAAATGGATATAATATAATTACATCAAATTGGCAATACTCAAAAGACGGGATGAACTGGGCAGATATCAACGCAGATGCAATACTTAATAATTCGTACAAACCATCAGGTATGTCATACATAAACTGGGTGGCCTCTCAAACTATAGCGTATGCCAACAACCAAGCCATGTTTTTCCGGATGAAAGCAATGGATTGTAACTCGCTGGGATACGCGTCAAGTTTTAGTACGTTGACATACACTCTTCCTGCCGGGTTAGTACATTACGGGTTTACAAAATATAACGATACGGCCTACTTATTAGGCGGGGTAACTAATTCAACTCCCTCCGAGAGTGAATCCAGTGTTTATAGCAACAAAATATATACAGCCAAGCTAAACACAGACGGTACGTTTCAAACCGGATTTTCGCTTTCTACCGCAACATTGCCTATACCACGGTATAGTCTGAAAACAAGCGCGTATAACGGGTACTTATACGCAATAGGAGGTGGGTCTAATACTTCCAGGTTAATTGATGATGTGTGTTATTTACGGATAGGTAATACCGGTATGCTCACAAGCGTCAACGTTTCAACAAATACTGCTCCAACAATAAAAGCCGGCGGGTTTGCG
>JBBAAG010000046.1 GCA_041658405.1 Elusimicrobiota bacterium | reverse complement strand
GAACTGATCCCTGATAAAACAAAAGGTAATGCAGTGGCGTGTATGGTAACATCACTCCAATTGTATGTATTCCCGGAGCAATACTTTGAGGAAATACACCCCGGAGTTTTTTATTCAATACCACTACTGGCCGTTCAGGGGAAGTAAGCAGTTTTTTTTCATACGCTGATACATCACACCATTTTTTTATTGTACTAAGTTCGGGCATCATTACTGCAAAAGGTTTATCCGGCCGCGTTTTTTTTATCCTCAACCTTGAAACTGCCCTGTAATTTAAAGCATCACATGCAAGATGGAATCCGCCGATACTTTTTATAGCAACGATTTTACCTGTACACAACAACTTCACTGTTTGGGTAACAGCCTCAACTCCTTCCGCAATTACTCTATGTGAACCCTTTTTCTCCAACCACACCTTTGGCCCGCAAAGCTTGCACGCGTTTGGTTGAGCGTGAAACCTGCGGTTAGACGGATCAGAATATTCTTTACGGCAGGAATGACACATATCAAACTCCCGCATTGTAGTTTTTACGCGGTCATACGGCACGTCTTCAATTATCGTATATCTTGGCCCGCAGTTTGTGCAGTTAATAAACGGGTATAAGTACCGCCGGTTAGATATATCCATCATCTCGGTAATACAATCTTCGCAGATACATATATCCGGCGGGATAAAAATATCAGTATTCCCCGTCCCCCGGGTAAATTTTATACTAAACTCGGTACTATTCCTCTGTTTTACCGGTATGGGTTTCACCACAAACTTATTAATAACCGCATTCACCGGAGGAGATGCTTTAATAAGTTCAATAAACCCGCGAAGTTCGCGTATTTTACCTTGAGCTTCGACTACCACGCCTTCTTTTGTATTCAATACCCAACCCGTAACCCCGCACTGTTTTGCATAACGGTATACCGTTGGACGGAACCCCACGCCCTGCACGCGGCCGGATATTGTAATTAAAACCCTAACCATTTGAGTTTTGTTCATATTATTTCTCATATTATACCTTACTTCACCGCATTTGCTATAATTAACCACGATAAGCAAGGTGGATAATTATTTAATGGTACTAAACAAATACTTACACACAATATTTTATACGTTTATTTTAACTTTAACGTTTCACGCATACCTGCATGCAGACAGTTTCCGTAACATACTGTCATTAACCTCGTATAACTACACTGATGACACGGCATCGCATGTGATTGAAGATACGTTTATGGAAATCGTGAAAAAAAAACTAACTTATTACGGCAGTATCTATTATGACTCCCACCAGACATGGTCAAATAAAATACTTAGCCTCGGCGGTGCGTACCTACTCTTCCCCGGAAACTATTTTGAAGCGTATTACGGGTATGGTATCAACTCGCTGGACAGCCGGGCTGACTATCTGACATTAGCGTATAACATTGAAGGCCCGTCATACTACCTGAACATATCATACCGCCTGAGTTCATTCTCAGGATACTCATACCATCTAATCTCTCCCGGCGGACGATACTTTTTCATTCCGCGTTTCAGTGTATGGTTAAAACCATACTTCAGCATTGATACCACCAATAATTTCAACTACTCCCTGTGGATACAGACAGAGTACCGGTTTTCACAAAAATATGTACTCAAACTCGGCACTGTTATTGGTGATATCACGATAGATAATATCAGTGTAAAACCTGTAGTATCACATTTTGTTTCGGGTATCGCAGGCATTGATTATGAGATCAGTGACAAGCTCACAGTAAAATACGTTTTTGAATACCTGACAAATGAATCCAATACAGGGTATTACAAAAACAATTTGGTTTTGGATATAAGATTTGACATTAAATAAACCCTTAAGCCTTGTATAATTCAGTTCAGTACTTAAGTTCTTTTGTAATCTTCATCTTACCGAACCCGCCACGGAACAATGTCGCGATTAATGACGGCCTACGGATTAATTGCGGTAAACGTTTGATTACAGCGATTGGCACTTTTTTCTTGAAATACCCGTAAAGCTGATCCGCAGCGTACTGCACGCCTTTCTCTAACTCCTCAGCTGTCATATTCTTTGGCTGGAATACCGCGTGGTTCCAACCGTAATGAGTACGGTCTTTACCTTTTGATTCAATCAACCGCCCTTCGGATTTAAACTTATCATAGAGTTCCGTCCCGGGATACGGTGTCAGTATATAAAGGTTAGCATCATCGATATCAAGTTCCTGTACCATCTTTATGGTTGCATCAAAAATGTTTTTGGTATCAGTATCAAACCCAAATATCAAAAACGCGGTTACTAAAATGTTATATTTATGAAACACTTCAACAATATTTTTGTATTCCCCGACCTTGTTTTGCTTGATAGTAGCCCATTGTAAAGAGTCCGGGTTTATGGTTTGAAACCCGATCTGCACATTAAAACACCCGGCAGCTGCCATTGCGGCAACAGTTTCTTCATCCTTCGCCACACTCGTTGGGGTTTGTACTGACCAAAGTTTGTGTAAAGGTTTAATAGCATTGCATAGTTCCTTTACATACCCATGATCCGCGAAGATGTTATCATCCACAAAAAAGATTACCGATTGATGTATACTTTTAAGTTCGTTGTACACTGACTCCACACTGCGATACCTATGCGCATGCCAGGGAACACTCGGGAGGTAACAATACCTACAGCTATTTGGACACCCGCGCGAGGTTTGTATACAAGCAAACCACGATGATTCATTGAGAAGGCCACGCCGGGGGAACGGAACATCTTTCATTTCAGTCACACGGCCGCTTCTATACACTTTTTTCAGTGTTCCGTTTTGAACATCCGATATCACATCTTTCCATATATATTCCGCTTCACCCACAACAATTGCGTCGCAATGCTGTAAAGACTCTTCCGGCATAAGGCACGGGTGTACTCCTCCGAGGACAACCTTAGCGCCGTAACTGCGGTAACGGTCAGCAATCTCGAACACCTGTCCTGAAGTAAACGTTGTGGTAGTAATCCCCACGAGGTCAGCTTCCGGGCGGTCCGGTATTTCTTCCCAATCACCGTCTACTACTCGAACCTCATGCTCCGCAGGGGTTAACGCTGCGAGGATACCAAGGTGTAACGGCGTAAACTTAATTTTCTCAAGATAACGATACACACCGCCACTAACGAACCATCTGGGTTTTACCAATAATATTTTCATAAATTTTATCCGAATATCATATTCCAAGGTTCGTTATACTTAAGGAATTCAAGAAACTTTTCGAAATTACGCGTTGATTCTTCCTCATATTCCGACCTTGTAGTTTCGTCGATAGGGTCAAAATGACAGGTATCATCCTCCGCGAAAATGTTACCGGTTTTATAAAACGCCAGTGCACGGCATCCGCCACAAGTATGTTTGTACCGGCACCGCCCGCATTTACCCTCAAGTTTTTTGCGGTCACGCAGGTCATTCAATAACTGGTTACCAGTAATAATCTTACTTAACGATAAATCCCTTACATTCCCACAGGAAACCGCGTCGTTATCCAGCATTTGTACACACGGGGTAACCATACCTTCCGCAGAAATTCCGATGAACCCTTTCCCCGCCTGGCATCCCAACTGCCCGATAGTAATCCCCAGCTCCTGCCATTTACGCTCAATCGCTTCGGGGCTCGCAAAAAACGGGGTGTAACTGATATAACTCAAATAATTCTCGCGTAAGATCGGGTGAATAATCTTCGCCATATCTTCACGTGTAAACATTAATTCCCGATGACCATTACCCGCCCCGCGCGGAACAAACGGTGCACGCAGCATCGGCAACTGTTTTAGTTTAAGGTACTTCATAGTAGGACTTAACGTATCGAGATTACTCCGGCTTATCGTGAGAAGATAAAAATATTCCATCCCAAGTTTTTCGCAGTTAGTTCCCGCATTAACCACGGTTTTAAGATCGTCATTACGGCTCCATTCATGAACATCATTCTCCGTTGAGTTAAACGGCAGGACAAACATTATATGATTATCCGTAATTTTCTTAAGTTTCTTCAATGTTTCTTCAGTTAATAACTTACCGTTAGTATTGATGAAGGTCCACAAACCTTTTTTCGCGTTGTACTTAATAATCTCCATCGCGTCAGGACGCATTAATGTTTCCCCACCGGAGAACGCAATCGCACCGTTGGGTGTATACTTATATATTTCATCAATCACAAGATGTTTAATTTCGTCAGTGGAAAGCTCTTTTTTCCCTGCGATCTTCGCAGGGTCTACTCTAGCCATGCAATACGGGCATTGGAGATTACACTGCCGGGTAGTTTCATAGTAACACAGAAAAAAACCGGTAAACTTCTGATTTTGTTTACTCTCACTTTTGTTCATACCTAACCTATACCATCCTATCCTAAATCTTTAAATTCCATAATATCCATAACTTCTTGTAGGTCAACCATTGAACTTTCTTTGTAATCAGGTAAACCACACTTTTCAGTTTTTAACCTTATAAACTGCATAGGCACCGCGCATTTTTCCGCTGAGAATAAGCGTTGAACTTCCCTTGCGCAGGCAATTAGAAGTACCGCTCCGGGAGTTGTCTCTTTAATAAACCGTTCCGCTGACCCCGGTGTTTCCGCTATAGCGACTGCTTTGTACCCCAACTTCTGCGCATTAATGGTTATTTCATTAACCACACATCCCCCGCAATTGCCGCAGATACGATAACTTTGCTTTACTAACGACTTACACTTATCTTTTATACTTAAACAAGCAGGCAGTATCACAGCCCTGTTTTTGTAGTCAACCCTGGAATACTTACGCGCATAATCCTTATTTCTTCTTATGATAACCGCTTTAAAAAAATCATCCAGCCCGACTGTAGTGTTTGCTTTAACGAGTTCCGCCATTAAACTATTCAACTTATGCGCTAACCTGATATTAACCGCAATCTTCTGCACGTTATCCAATACTTTATTAATCATACATTTATAACCATAAAATGTTATTATCTCATAAAAACCTATAAAATACAAACATGAAACGTCTGCTACCACAAAAAATCACGTGTTTTTTTGTATATAATAATATTTGGTAATTAGTAATATACATTGATTGAGAAAGAATCGATCTTAAGGAGAATATTTTTTTATGTTTTCACGTGTTATCAGTATCTTTGGCCTGGCGATATTTATATTACTTGCGTGGATGATGTCAGAAGACCGTAAACATTTCAACTGGCGTACAATCCTCTGGGGGTTGGGGTTACAGTTATCTTTCGCAATACTTGTACTTCTCACCCCGGCAGGGAGAGCGTTATTCAATTTTGTACGCTTGGTATTTGATAAAGTAGTTAGTTTCAGTGATAAAGGCGCAATGTTCGTCTTTGGCAACCTTGTAAATGATTTCAATATCGGTGCAATATTTGCGTTCAAGATCTTACCTGTAGTGATTTTTGTATCCTCACTCTCCGCGATTTTGTACCACCTCGGAGTAATACAATTTGTTGTAAAATACATGGCATTACTCATGATGTACACCATGAAAATATCCGGTGCGGAAGCGTTAGCAACAGCGTTACAGGTATTCCTGGGGATTGAATCAAATACCGCAATTAAGTCATACATGACTGGGATGACAAGATCAGAACTGTTCTTGATAATGACTGCATTTATGTCTACAATCGCGAGCAGCGTAATGGCAACCTACGCGATGTTCGGCGCAGAACCCGGGCATTTACTTGCAGCATCGATTATGAACGCACCCGCAGCGGTTATCATCGCAAAACTAATGGTTCCCGAGACCGGTACGCCTGAAACTATGGGTTTCATTAATTTTAAGGAAGATAAACCTGACTCCAACGTTATTGAAGCCGCAGCGAACGGCGCATCACAGGGTCTTAATCTTGCATTAAATATTGCAGCAATGATTATTGCGTTTATCGCACTTATCTGGATGTTCGACTGGCTCCTCGGAAAACTTGGTGTATCACTTGAAAAAGTGTTCAGCATAATCTTTTGGCCATTCGCATTTCTGATGGGCGTCCCCGCGGGTGAAGCGTCTACTGTAGCGAAATTACTCGGGACAAAGACGGTATTCAACGAATTCATTGCCTATATGCAGTTACAGGAACTTATTAAGTCCGGGGTATTATCCCCAAAATCTGTGGTGATTGCCACCTACGCATTATGCGGGTTCTCAAATTTTGGCTCAATCGCGATTATGCTTGGCGGGATGACAGCGTTAGCGCCCACCCGCCGGAGCGAGATTGCGGGGTTAGGGTTTAAATCCCTAATCGCAGGCACGCTCGCGACGTTTATCACTACGTGTATTGCCGGGATGCTGGTATAAACTACACTCGTTATTTCCCGAAAAACGCGAGGATCGCTATCATACCGGTGATCAATGTCATACCGGATACCATGATTGTGGTCTGTGTCCCGATTTTGCTATCTATTTTTTCGTCAAGCTTTTCAAACCGGTATTCAAACTTTTGTTCTAACGACAAAAATCTTTTTTCAACTAAACCAAACCGTTCGTCCATCAACTGCCGCAACATCGTAAGTTCTTTATCCAGATGTGCGATGTGGTTAAACTGTGTTTTCAACAGTAACGGCATTACTTTGTCGTCTGATATCATCCCGGATTCCTCGATTTCCTTTTCCGCAGCAGCTGCTTTTTTGTTCAAAAACTTTAACAACAACTCAGTCGTTTCTTCGTCGAACATCGTAGTCTCCCCTCATCTTAATCTAAACCTCATAGTCGCTCGATAATTATTTTTATACTTGATATTATATAAATATTATAGTTTTATTCCAAAGTGTTGTTCTCTACAACGAAAGTAAGCCTCGAATTTTCTAATGCATCAATGACATTATTACCATTTTTGTCGTCATACTTTACATCGCGGACTTCAAGCTTCGGCAGTTTTGCGATTACACGTTCTTGAACAACTTGTTCCTTATTCCCTGTTTCTTTGTTCTCCTGAGGTTTGTATAAGTACAAGTTAATACCCAGATTAGCAACTGGGTAGTAGTCTTGGTAAGTTGTTTTTGTAGTGTCATCACTCGCGTTAGCATACCCATACCCTATATCTCCCATAATACTGATATTCTTGGTGATAAAGAGTTCCAAGCCGGTAAAACCATAGATATAACTACCAGCGCCTTTTACAGTATCATAATTAAACGTGAAATAGTCATATTCTCCTCCCAGGAAGAGTTTCCATCTGGAATCAGGATTAAAGTACCAGTATCCTCGTAAACCATTATTTAATATGTTCGATTCAGCTGAGATTCTATAGTCCAGAGCGATATTCTTGGTCAGCCCGGCCTTGATTGATACTCCGGGATAAATGAGCCCTAGTGATAAATCAAATGCAATGCTATTGCTCCATCCAAAGAGGTGGAATAAACATATTAACAATGTGATGTTAAATGTTTTGTTTCTCTTCATAAACTTTTTCTTCAACCCTTGTCGCTATAAACGAAACTCTTATGACACATCCGCTCTATTGTCCCATCCCGCTGCATGTGACAGCGGAACTTTTATACGCGCTATTTGTCCCGCGCAAGCGCGAAAATAGGGATAAAATTCGTAAGACTATTGCGCACAACGAAACCCTAAGTCGTTGTGCCTACCGTACGGGTAGTCGATGAGACGATTCGCAGACCGACAGCTGTAGTCGTCGAAGTTCCAAGAGCCGCCACGTAACACACGATAACTACCCGTAGCGGGGCCCGTGGGATTGTTTACTGTTCCACTAGGATATGTACCATACCAATCGTTGCACCATTCCCATACATTTCCTGCCATGTCATAACATCCATACGGACTTTTTTCGCTTTCATAACTACCGACCACCGTTGTTTTTCCTACATTATTATTGTAATTACACTTTGTAGAATCAATTCCCTCACCCCACGGATACGTTCTTTGATCCGTCCCCCGTGCGGCTTTCTCCCATTCCGCTTCAGTGGGCAATCTTTTCCCTGCCCATTTGGCATAGGCATTGGCGTCTTCCCAGGTGACATTTGTCACCGGCCGGCTCCCGCGCCCCCATCCATCATCCGACGGTTTACTTCTACCCGTAGCGTCACAAAACCTGTCGTATTGTTCAAACGTTACTTCGTATTTGTCTATGTAATACGCATCGAGATATACAGTGTGTGCCGGTTGCTCATCACTGTTTCCTGAAGTTAAACCCATCGTAAAGTTCCCTGCGGGGATTTGAACCATCCCTAACTCTAGTGGATCAGAATTTTGTAATTTAGTTTTAATCACGTCTTTTGCTACGCCAGTAACCCCGAACTGCAACCCGCCTGACTTCACATTCGTGTGCGTAAACAATAACACCGCAACCGCACAAAGGAGTAACTTAATCCATTTTTCCATACTTGTCCTTTTATAAACAACTACTGAGGAATTTGTTGCCATGTTAAACTATCTATACTATTAACCTGAACGATTTAATTTCCCATTTCTTAAACGTTGTAGTGAACGCGTTCCCGCGTACCTGAATCCGTTTATTACCAGATTTTCCCGAAATACTACCACTATTTTCCTCAATAAGATTGGTCTCAATAACGCTTAGTACTTTTACCCCGAACTTAAACACACAGGGAGTATGGGTATTACCCTGAGTCTCATACGCGTGAAGGATATACCCGTCCCCGTCTTCCGCTTTTTTTAAAGCAGAGATAATAACATTCCCTGCAGACGCTGAAACAAACGATTTGTTTAACGGTAACCCTTTTTTATCGTCACCTGCCACATTTTCCTGGTTAACCACCACTGACCGTAACGGATTATTAAGTTCATACCCGTGATTAACAACATTAGCCGTACGCCAGTCACCCGTATGCGGGTAAAGAGCATAGATAAACTCATGCACACCTTTATCTGACTCAAACGCAGGGTCGTATGCGTTACGTAATAAGGTGAGCTCAATATTATTTCCACGAACGTTATACCCGTACTTACAATCATTAAGTACCGCCACACCGTGATTACCATCGGATATATCCACCCACCGTAATGCCGGCGCTTCCTGCCCCACACTAGGACGTTCCACCGCAGCGAAGGGTATTTCATAAACCCCGGAAGATGATTCAATATTCATTGGGAACGATACACGCAATGCCGGGATCCCGATCTCCTGGCCACACGGTTCCTGCCAGTCAACTTTTGTACGGAATTCAATTTTTCCATTGTGTTTATAAAACAATATGGTTTGCCATATTTTTGAATGCCCGAATATAGTTTCAGTTTTAATGACATCCGCAACATCGCCTTTAACAGTACTTACAACTTTAGTGTTTTTTACCAGATTTTCAACCCCACCCGTACGCCCGAGGTACCACGCAGACATTCCCCGGGGTAGTTCGTGGTATAACTTAAACATATTAGCCTGGTCAGTTGAGAATACCAACTCCTTCTTCCCCTTTTTGTCGTATAGACTTATGATACTCCCCGTCCCGCGGTCGAACACGAGTTTATACTGTTCATTCTCAAATACATTTGAAATTACATCCGCCGGAACGGCATCTTTAGAAGTACCACACCCACACCCTTTTTTTAGTACAAATGTTTTATACCCCATCGGCGGAACATTTGATGCCAAGAATACCAGTTTATCATCCACGACCTGACTGGGCACTATTTTCCCATTAATATCCTCAATACTGCAGGTATCAGTCCCAACTTCCGCAACACTTACTTCCACAGCGCTACTGCGGGTAAATGATAACGGGTTAAATACTACAACAGGAACAATCCCGCTGTCCTTTCCTTCACGTTTCGGAGGTATAACTTTTGTAAAGTCAATAAGTGAAACCACAAACTTTTCCGCCCCACGCGCAATTTTCCCGGTTTTTGCAAGAACATTATTCGCCAAATTTGTGGAATACTCGTACGCATCATATATCCCCGATCCATCGAGGATATCATGGAACTGATTGAAACAAGTATCTTGCCAGCAGTTAACAAACTCATCCGCGGGATACGCACAGCCGTACATCCTCGCGAGTGATGCCAAAGTTTCCGCTGTTACCAATGCATTCTCGCAAGTACGATTTTGTTTCTTAATATTCGCTTGTGTAGTATAACACCCTTCAAAAATGTATTGTAGTTCACTCTTCACTACCGGCACTTTTGCCCCTGCCTTCTTACTGGCAATATCAAAATACTCGTGTGTCCCGCTGAGTTTTACTTCCGGGAATAATTTATTGTTTTGGAGTTCACCCACACCGATGAGGTCACGCCGGGTTGGCCCCCCGCCGTGGTCACCAACACCGTAGGAGATAAGATAATCTTTTGTCGGGCTTCCTGAATTAATCAATAGTTCAGATGAACGGTATAACCCGCTCTGCACACTGCCGTTGTATCCATGTACATCATTGAACGCTAACACACTTGACCCATCGATTCCTTCCCAACGAAATAACGGATACCCTTTACCACACCGGCAAAAGTAATAGTAATCGATCCCGCATTTTTTTAGTATCTGCGGATAACTCCATGGATGTCCGAATGTATCGGGACACCAGCAAATCCGGGAAGTAACCCCGAACTTTTCGCGGGTATACTTCTTCGCGTATAAAGTTTGACGTATCAACGCCTCGCCTGATGACATATTAATATCATTCTCCACCCAGGTTGACGCGGTAACATCCCAACGCCCCTGTTTTACAAGCTCTTGCACGCGTTTGAAGAGGTCAGGATACCTATCTTCAATAGTTTTATAAAGTACCGCCTGGCTTTGTGAAAACTTAAACTCCGGGTAATCAGCAGCAAGCGCGCTTACCTGCTTGAACGTAAGCATAGTGGTCTCCACAGTATTTTCCCAGTCCCATAACCAGTTCATATCAATATGAGCATGGCCCATAAGATAAAACGCATACTTTTTTATTAACGGCGCAAATACTTTTAGTTTATGTTCTAACTGCGGCAATGCTGCGACAAACTTTTCCGGCTCATCATTCTCAAGAAGGCCAAACGGTATTTGCTCCAACACTTTATTAAATACAGCAACCGTTTTTTTATCTTTAACTTTACCTTTACTAATCAACAACTCAATAAAGTTTACTGTATGGCAAAACGTTTCCACACGGCGCAGCACGGTTTCTACTTTATCAATAAAGATTGTCGGTATTCCCTGAAACTTATTCCCGTCAACCGAAGTGTAACGTATAGAAATATCCACACTTGTCCCCGGTACAATATCGTTTATCAAAGGCAAGTCAGCGTAGAACCACCATTTTTCATCTACCATTTTTTTGCCGTTAATATAAACTTTTGACCCTGTGGCGGTAGTATGTTTTAATACCGCATTTGCGCCGGTAAGAGATATACCCGCAATAGTATTCGGGAATATAACCTCACCTTTAAGCCACATATCAGGCTCTCCCTGCGGCCATTTAATTTTCCAGGTTGGTTTACTGTAAATATATGGCGAATCAACTACGGCATACTTCTTAGTTTCCAACCCTTCCTGAATACCGTACAACACCTTATACTCGTTGTACCGTTTTAACTTATTAATTTTCCCGATAAACAAACTCAACGCGGCATTAACTTTTTGTGACATCAATTTTTATATCCTTTCCCTAAAACCTTCTAATTCCCTCTTTTATTTTTTCTTCTTGCAGCAAGTTCCCGTGCATGCGCTTCTGTAGCAACTGAGACATGTTTTTCATCCGCACCAAGCATTCTCGCAAGTTCGCGTACCACATCCTCGCCTTCCACTGTACGCACAGTAGTTATTGTCCGCCCGGACTTCTCAACTTTATCTACGTTAAGGTGATGAGCAGCACACGCTGCGATCTGCGGCATATGAGTGATTGTAATAACCTGATGCGATACGGAAAGCAATGCCATCTTATCACCGATCACAGTTGCCATATCCCCGCCAATACCCACGTCTATCTCATCAAATATTAATGTCGGGATTTTATCCGCTTTCGCAAAGACGGTCTTCAATGCCAGCATCAACCTTGAGAGCTCACCCCCGGACGCGATCTCCGCCAGAGGCTTAAACCCTTCCCCAGGATTAGGCGCAAAGGTAAACACAACACCGTCCTTACCGGTACTATCAAAAACAATATTACCGTCAACATCTTTTCGTTCTGTGATACTAACCCCGAACTTAGCTTTCTCCAACCCAACTTCGCGTAACTGCACCAATATTTGTTTTTCAAGCTTACCCGCTACAGATTTACGTTTATCCGAAAGTATACCCGCTGTCTTTGAGAGATACTCATACGCTTGTTTGATCTTAACCCCGAGCTCAGCCTTATTCTCTTCGCTATGTTCAAGCTTATCAAGTTCACCGGTTATCTTCTGCTGATACACAAGTATATCAGGTACTGTTGAACCATACTTTTTCTTTAACCTCTTAATCAATTCACAGCGGTCTGATACGTCCTCAAGTTTTTCGGGATTATACTCCACCTTATCCGCATAGTCATGCACACCAGAACTAAGTTCTTCAATCTTCACGATCAACGATTCAACTTCTACCAATAACTGCCGGACGGATTCATCAATTTTAGCAACACTTTCCAACTGTTGTTTAACAGCATACATCTGCGCTAAAACATTAGTCCCTTCATTTTCATCCAGTGTTTCCACTGTCGTCTTGATAAACCCCGCAAGTTTCTCCGCATGCGCAAGCCGCTGGTATTCCTGTTCCACCCTGAGGTCTTCATCTTCTAAGATATTCGCGTTACTTATCTCCTGTAACTGATACTTATAGAGATCAATTTTTTGCAATCGTTCATTCTCCGAAGTATCCAACAACTTCTTTTCTTCAACAAATTTTGTATATTCCTTATAGACATAAGCAACTTTCTCAACCTCATCCACAAGTTTACCGTAACTATCCACTACACCGCGTTGCTGGTCGGGATACAATAGTGTTTGGTGCGAATTTTGCCCATGGATATCCACTAATAAATTCCCGAGATTCTCTAATACATTAAGTATTACCAGTGAAGAATTAACATACCCGCGGCTGCGCCCATCCGCTGTGATATCGCGTTTAAGCACTAACATACCGTCATCACCAAAACTAATCCCCCGGGATTCACAGAAAAGCTGAACTGCGCGGTTGGATTTTATTGTAAACACCGCGGTGATCTCGCATTTATCCGCGTTTTTGCGTACAACCCCGGCTCCTGCGCGGCGACCTAACGCCAAACCAAGAGCATCAACAATAATTGACTTCCCCGCACCTGTTTCTCCGGTAAGAACATTAAACCCAGCGCTAAACCGCGCTTCAATACTCTCAATAATCGCGTAGTTTTTTATCACAATCGTATCCAGCATAACTCCCCCCAACCCCTTTTCTGTAATAACTACTTCTAACTACCCGAACTTACTGCGTAATGTTTCCAAAAATGTATTCACTGACCTAAGAAAGGTAACAGTTTTTTTGCTTTTCTCTACACGCACAACATCATTATTCCGTAACTTAATACTTTCCTGCCCGTCAATTGTTAATGACGTATTCCCCGCGTCATCCAGCACTATAGACTCTATATACTCAGCATCCTCAACCACTACAGGCCTTGCGGTAAGTTTATGCGCAGCTAACGGTGTCAGGAGCAACACTTTAGCTGAAGGCGATACTACCGGCCCGCCGGCAGCTAATGCATACGCACTGCTTCCTACAGGTGACGAAATAATAACACCGTCCCCCGTAAAATTAATATACTTTTCCCCGCCGATACGCACTTCCACAACTACCGCCCGGGCTACATCACCAACCCTCACCACCGCATCGTTTAACGCGACATACTGTTTAACCACGCGTTTTCCGCGGGTAACTTTTACGTTAAGCATACTGATTTTGGTTACACTAATTTTCTTTTTTAGCACATCCCCCAAAACATCAAATACCTGGGTTTTCTTCACAGACGCAAGAAAACCAAGAGTTCCCATGTGTACCGGCAAGATAGGAATATTTTTTCCGGCGAGCATCCTCGCGGTTTTTAGTACCATCCCGTCCCCACCGAGGGTTAACGCAATATCAATACGTTTATTAGTACCGGATGTATACGGCAAAACGTACCTACATCTATTAGCTTTCATCCACGTAAGAAGTTCCGGGATAAACGCGCGGATCTGCTGTTTCTTCATGTTTGCAATTATACCGATAATCATTATCGTATTTCTCCTAATCAAATATAATAATTAATAATTATACTAAAAAATAAATTGTGTTATTCAAACCTAACTTCGCCAAACAACGATGGTGTGTGGCTGCTGTAAGGTTTCATAGGTGACCACTCAACAGACCGCCACTCTGCGGGATTGTTACGCACAATATTTAACCCTATAGTTTTACCTTGTACGCCATCGGTAATCCCCAACTCTGTCAATGGTATTACCATGCCTGCAGTCCAATACCCCGTATATGTCGATGTCTTTACATCCCACGTCCCATCCCAATTGGAAACTCTCTCTTTTCCGTCAAACTTCGTACCGGTAAAATTGAATGCGTATTGATAATAATTTTTATAGTCTTTATTCGGATCAATAAAAAGTTCTATTGAATCATCTAAATATACACCCGCATCGCGGATAGTTGCTACTTTTTCAATAGGTTGATACGTTGTCGTCTCACAATTAAAAGTCAACCGCAGGTTGGTACTGTCCACGCTGATAACAACCTTGGTTTCATACGTACGCTTACCTTTCCCTACATTCGAAAATAACCTAAGCTCAACATTTTTTGTAGTATCGCACACCACAACCTTTTTTTCGTTGAACAATCTGAGAAAAACTTTTTGTTTACCATAAAACCTGCGTTTTAGGTCCGGCGCTACACTATTATTCACCACTTGTTTTGATACAGTATCCATAGCTTTATCAAGTTCTGATTCGGTATCCGTAAACACTTTCTTAGGATCAGCGTATTCGGACAAGTTGACCTTCATATCATCAAGTTTGTAGTACACCTCACGGAAGGATGAAAGTGCAGGCATAGCATCCTGCTCTGCGTACGTCGCAACCGCGTGTACCAGCGATTTCTCTGGGTTGTAAGCTTTAGGGTTCCAAAGATAATCTGCGACCATTAGTATAGTAAACCTGTCAACCACCCGGTTGATAAACGCATTATAATAAAACCCGTGCCGGGGATTCATCTCCACAACCTGTGTTGATATTTTTGTTGTCCACGGAGTAAAAATATCATCACTAGTATTATCCCACAGCATTGCTTTATGCCCGAGGGTATATAGTTTATACTTTTCTACGTCATCATCACTTACCACTTTAGACGTTACTTTTGGGCCTGTCCATACAAACGTTACGTCCGGGTCAATATTTTTACCTATATAGTTCATATACTTAATCCCAACTTCGGGTGAACGCATAAATTTGTCCACATGCCCAAGACTGTAATACGGCGGGCAAAAATACATTTCAATGGATAGCTTTGGCATTTCACTTTTTTGATAAGCTTTCAGTGATTGGTATACTGTATTAACAAGAACAGTTTGCGCAACCTCCAGAGTGCCATACTTTTGAATATCCTCGTCGTTATCCAAAATATACTCACGTTCTTTCATTGTCACCAAATCGTCAGCACAGAGCATCAAATGTTTAACCCCGGCGTTAATACCATAAGTAAACGTTTTTACCAGTTTCTCAATATCTTTAGGGTCAGAAGCCCGTATTTTTTCCCCTGTCCGGTATTTTCGTAAATCGTAAGGATTAACCATTTGTCCAAGTTCAATCACCGGCTTTTGTTTCACCATTTCATATGCGTCGGTATACGCTTTTTTCATATCCTCATCAATATTGTCCCATTTAACCGGAGCGTAGGCAAAGAAGAACATGTTCAGTTTATACGCACCCATCCAGTCGAGAGAATCTTTCGTCAATGCCCAGTCGCTCACCCCCCGGAGTTTATATACCGGCCAGTCGTCAACCACACATTTACGGAGACATAACTTCCCGTCTTTTACATACATCAATTGTAGTAACGATTGTACGGCATAGAATGCCCCTATAGCGTCGTATCCTATACAATACACAACATCCTTACTGCCTTCTTTAACACAACGGATAATATATCCTTGTTCACCCGGATAATTTTGCGTAATAAACTTATTATTGTTATACTCCTTATTGTATTTATTATCACTAATAGTTCCAACGGATATATACACGCTATGTTCCTGTAATTTCACCATATCGTTCACCACCGCCGGGGTCGAACCAGTAAGTATGTATATATGCGACTGCAAACTGCCAGCCACAGAGTTCATTTGCGGCATAGCATCAGTACCTACGATTATCTTCACCATTCTTGTAAAGGAAGCGGAACTAGCTAACACAATAAACTCATTCATATACTCCACTTTTTGCGGGGTAGGAATTATCTTGCCGTTATACAACGGATAATACGCATAAATTTTAACTACAACAAATACAATGGCAAGTATTAACAACAGTACTACGGTTTTTTTCACAATGACAAAATCCATTTCGCGATATACGCCACCACGATCCCGAGATACGTCCCCATAATTTGTCCCAGTACCGCCAGTAACAACCCTACCGGTGCAAGGCCGGGTTGGTATATTGCCGCAATAATCGGCGAGGTAACCGTACCCCCTATATTTGCCATACTTGCAGTTGCAGCGAAAAACATTGGCGCTTTTAACACCCGTGCACCTATGAATAAACATCCAATATGCACCATCACCCATACTATTCCCAGTAAAATAAACACCGGTGCCTGAATTACAGCCTTAAGATCCCCCTGTGCGCCAACTGACGCGAGCATAAGGTATAGCATGAGATACCCAAACTTTGACGCGCCAACTGTTTCCAGTTTTGATACTTTTGTGTAGGACAACAATAACCCAAACGTTGTCGCTAATACTATCGCCCAGGTAAAATAATTCGCAATACCTTTTATATCCGGCAATAACCGCCCAAGTTCAACGGATAAAAATCCTAACCCAAACGCCAACGCCAGCATTATTGACAGATCCGCCGTACGTGCCTGTTTTTGGCCCTGAGTCTGAGCTACCAGTAACCGTTTAGCGATATCATCAATCGCTCCACGGGTGGAATGGTTCCATCTATCAAACTTATCCTGATGCACTGATAATGCGATCATTATCCCCATCCAGCTATAACCCACTACGGTATCCACTACTACCATCGGAGTAAAAATATTAGCTGGCGTACCCAGTGCTTCTTTTATAGCGATCATATTCGCACTCCCACCGATCCAACTGCCGGATAATGCACCGATACCCATCCACGCATCCGCAGGAAGCCATGGTTTAAATATCAATGTCGATACTGACGCGCCTAGTATAATCCCAAACGTACCGATAAACATCATGGACAACGCGATAAAACCCAGCCTCACAATACCGGGAAGGTCGGTACTTAATAACAACAATACAAGCGCTGCCGGGAGAAGAACTTCTTTCATTGACTTATACAACGGCGTATCAGAAGGCAGTATCCCTGCAGTACTCAATATCATCGGGATGAAGTAACACCATATTATCGGCGGAAATATATCAAAGAATTTCTCCAGTTTTTTAAAGCCTGACACCCAGTAAATTCCACCAAGTGCTACCACCAGAACTGTCAGAATACCAATTGGATTAGTTATCATCATTAACTTTTATCCCCACCTTCACTCCCTACTTTTTCTTACCGTTATACTCCGCCGAAACCGTTGTGGATATACCCCCGCGGGTGGTGAACTTACCGGTAACCGTCATTTTCCGCGGTTTGGATACATTCACGAGATCATCCAGTATTTTATTAACCACATGCTCATTAAAAATCTTCACCTGGCGGTAGGAGTATAGGTAATACTTCAACGATTTTAGTTCAATACATTTTTTATTTGGTACATACGCGATAATGAGTTCCGCGAAATCGGGTAACCCCGAAAACGGGCATACACAAGTAAACTCGTTTGTCATATGCACAACATCCACCCCGCGATGCGGGTATTCATACGGGAATGTTTCCAATATACTACTGTCTACTATCTCAGGAGTAAACGTTTTCCCAACCGCGCGCTGAGCTTTAACCTCAATTTTACCAGGTTTTCTGTTATCATACACCATATTTCCTACCAACCCCTTTCAACATATTTTCAAGTATTTTATCCTAATTTTTCAGGTTAACACTTTCCCTAACCACTCCTTAACATACTTTTTTACTTCCAAATAATTTTGACGTGTAACCTCTACTACCTCAGAATCATACATACGCTTAATTTCGTCGGAAAACGGTTGCGCGTTCATCCTTATAGTTGCTAACACCTTTTTCTTACTCGCAAGCGCACGGGCAACACATTCACAAAACCTAGGGGATAATATTTCTATCGTACCAATTTCGTCGATCACAACAAGATCACGCGTGGCAACCGCATTATCTACCGCAATTACGCCGATATTATCCAGTACAGTAAGGTCAATCCCGTACTTATTAAGTTTATGCTTTGCCTTCATCCCCTTTTTTGCGAGGATACCATTATATTTCCCGCAAAGAGTTTTTAGGATAAACCCTTCACGTGTATTACCGTCCATCACGGTTTCAGTATAAAACCCGCCTAACCTAGGCATATAGGGTAAACACACTTCACGGAGTAACATCGTCTTCCCAACCCCCGGCGTGCCAGTGATAAACAAATTTTTTGTGAGTTTCCTATCGTCTATTTTATCTTCCATACCTTATGATTCTGTGTTAGCACACGTACTTCAACGCCTTTACAATACTTTTGTGTCAATGAAAACAAGTTCATAATTCCTGGGTTCAATACATCACACACCGGTAAACCTGTTTTCCTGTCACTACGCAATTGCAAGACTATACCAAAAGCAGGTTTATACTTCCCTACAAGTTTTAGTGCAGTAATAAACTCCCCAACCGGTGTTGAGGGATCAACCACAACCTTTACCCCCGCCTTTTTCTTTGCGATACTCAAAAACTTATTGTGTTGTTCCCATAACGACAACCCGCATTGCGACGGTAATTTTATATCCATTGAAACATGGTCATACACACTGATACTACTTTTTAACTCATTATACAACGTACCATTAGTTTCAAGCATTACACGATACCCTTTGTTTCTCAACATTTCCGCAGCAGCGCGAGTGTACACCTTCTGGAGTAACGGCTCACCGCCGGTAAAGGTTACCCATCCGCATCGGTTAATATCAAGTTTTATAGCTTCATGCACAACTGCAGCGACACTCATCACCCTATACTTCCCGCCAGTGGTTGCATACATAGTATCGCAATAACTGCATCGGATATTACACCCGTACATCCGGATAAACACCTGTGGCGTACCCAAAAATATACCTTCACCCTGGATACTGAAAAACGTTTCAGCAACCTTACCACAGGGAATTGATTTACTACTCCTTGAATAATTTGGCATAGACGTCCTGTGGTATCCTCTGAGGCTTACTATTGTCGGTAATACACGCAATCACTGTCTTCCCGGTTACCAACACGCGCTGCGATATTTTTTCACGAATAATATAACTAAACTCAAACCTTACTTTTGTCCCTTCAGTTATAGAAGTTTCTATCTGCAAAACATCACCGTACATTGCCGGCGCTTTAAAATCAACTTCTATACGGGTAACCACAAAATGTACATCCCGCGCCATCATATCTTTGATATCCACCCCGCGTTCACGCATAAACTCCGTGCGGGAACGTTCAAAAAATCGCAAGTAGTTTGAGTAATACACCACTTGCCCGCAATCGGTATCTTCGTAGTACACACGTAACTCATACATACTTGATGACATATCTATTCCCTCCAGATAAAATAATTTACTTTACCGGATCTACCACCCCGGCAGCGGAAAAACCTTTCTCCCGTAACTTACATGAATCACACTTCCCGCAGGGATGACGCCCGCCGGTATAACAACTCCACGTATGTTTCAACGGTACATTAAGTTTTAGTGCGAGTTTAACAATCTGAACCTTACTTTTTGTGATTAACGGTACAGCAATAACGATCCTGGGGTTAGTTGTCCCCAACCTCAATGCTTTCTGCATAGAGCGTATATATTCCGGCCGGCAGTCAGGATATCCGGAATAATCCACAGCATTCGCGCCAATAAAAACAGTATCCGCACCAATAGATTCCGCTAACCCCGCAGCATAAGACAAAAACACGGTATTCCTCGCAGGGACGTATGTAGGGGGTACAACCGATGATTCATATATATCTTTAAGTTCACGGTGAGGAATCCCGCTTGTTTTATCAGTTAATACGCTTTTACTCCACGGAAATTTGAGGTTAATAACAGTGTATTTACATTTCGTGGAAGCAGCGATCCGTACGGCACTACGGATTTCGCGGTTATGCCGTTGCGCGTAGTTAAATATCAAACAGTGACATCGATACCCGCGATTAAGCGCGTAGTACAACGTTGTTGCGGAATCCAACCCTCCGGATAACAGTACGACTGCAGGCATACGCTTACTCCTGCTCCCCAAAATATGTTACCGCAGTTTTCTCGCCTTCCCATACGGCAATCCTGTGTAACTTATACCCGTTATACATAACTTTATTCTTTAACTTCTGAAAAATATGCTCCGCAATATTTTCTGCTGAAGGATTTTTTTTCCTAAACCCCGGAGTGTTATTGAGATACCTGTGATCAAGCGTATTTAATACTGTATTCAATTTTGTTTTTAAGTCCTGGAAATCAACCCCCAACCCTGCCTTATCGAGCATACTCCCGCGGAGATATACTTGCACACGATAATTATGCCCATGAAGGTTCTCGCATTTACCTTTATAATTTTTTAACTTATGCGCTGATGAAAAGGTTGACTCCACATAAATTTCGTACATATAAATAAACTCCCCCTCCTCTATTGCCCAATATCCACAAGTTTTGTACTTCTGATTATACGCTTCAAAAACCTGCTACCCAGGAGGTTAAACTTACCCGGGTCATCCGTAACATAAAACCTTTGCCATCCCTTATGTTTACCCGGAGCGAGTAAACCTTTTACCGTAAGGATTGTTTTAACCGCAGCGGCAGTCGCTGATGCGGAATCTACAAGTTTAACTTTTGCACCCATAACTTTCGCGAGGGTAGGTTTTAATAATGGGTAATGAGTACATCCTAAGACCAGAACATCCACATCTTTACTTTTAACAGGTTTTAGGTACTCCTCTGCGGTTAAGTACGCAACTTCTGTATTTCCCCATCCTTCCTCCGCAAGTGGAACAAATAACGGGCATGGATAGGAGTATACTTTAATAGCTTTATTCAGGCGGTTAATATGTTTTTTGTATGCCCCGCTGTTTATCGTCCCGGCGGTACCTATAACTCCCACTCGCAAGTTATGCGTATGGCGGACAGCTTCACCAGCACCAGGAGTTATCACCCCAACAATTTTTAGTAAAGGATACTTTTTTTGTAGCGCTTCAAGCGCAAGCGCGGATGCTGTATTACAGGCAACCACAAGAAGTTTTATATGCTGCTTCACAAGAAACCGCGTGATTGCCAATGACAACTCCGTTACTTTTACCGCTGATTTTGTACCATACGGCACATGCGCAGTATCCCCAACGTAAATAACATTTTCCCTGGGTACTTGACGGATAAGTTCTTTTACTACGGTCAACCCGCCAACACCGGAATCAAACACGCCAACCGGTTGATATGCAAAACTCTCTGAACTTAATCTACTATCACTTTTTGAGGTTACCATTTTCACTCATCCTTTTCTCGTAGGTTACCACTGCGCGTGCCCAGGCGTCTACCATATTGGTCTTCATCCTGCGTTCAGTAAGTTTACGTTCCTCCGCCGGGTTTGAAAGATATGCAGCTTCAAGAAGTACCGCCGGCATACGTGTCCCGCGGAGGACAAAAAAACTTGCCTGTTTCACACCGTTATTCCGTACCAGCCAACTAAGGTTATCAACTTCGCGTTTCATAATCCCGGATAGTTCGCTTGACTGGTTCATATACACATTTGTTTCCAGAGAACACAGTATTTTATCAACTTCAAACTTCTTTAATGAACCCGGATCTTCGAGCTGCACCACTGCGTTTTCAAGTTTTGCAACAGCTTCCGCTGCGGCATCACTCGCGTTCTCCGATAAGAAGTACACTTCAAACCCGTTATCCATCCTTGAGTATGACGCGTTACAGTGCACACTGATGAAGATATCCGCTTTCTCCGTGTTTGCCATCTCCGTACGGACGGATAACGGTATAAACTCATCAGTTGTGCGGGTAAGGATCACTTCGTACTTATACTCATCCTTCAATATTTTAGCGAGCTCCTTTGAGTAGTCTAACACCAAATCCTTCTCAAAAACACCTTTTGGCCCGATCGCACCGCAATCCTTACCCCCATGCCCGGGATCGATCATAATTTTGCGGACTACACGTTTTTGAGGTAATGCTATAGATGCCTGTATCACAGGTTCTTTGGGTTGAGCTACTGCCGCGCTTTCTTTCCCTAACCCCTGCTGTGCCTGTGCCATAGTGTTATTAATAATATCCTGAGTTTGGCTCGGAATTACTACCTGCACAGGGCCGGCGGGTATTCTGATAAATTCAAGTAAAAGCTTCCGCCCGGTATCGTCATTCACTGTCTGTAATTCCGTTACTGTCGCGCTTTGGAAACCAATCTGGTACACCGCACCGTCTTTTTGTTGTAATACTCTTAATGACTTAATAATATTATCTGAAGTAACAACCTTATGAGTCCCGCCTTCAGCCTTAGCTTTTTTTGCATGGAATGAGTATACCCCCGGTATTGTGGATACAATAACCTGGTACTCCAACTCCTTCCCGAGTTCAAACACGCATTTTGTCCGGTCCGATGTTGAATATATCCTGGGGTCGTAGATATCAAACTTTTCTTCCGGAACTAAAGTTTTACCTGTATCCTTACCTATGATTGACGAATTAGTTAATTGTTTCCAATACTTGTTATCCAACAACTCAAGCGGTACCCAGATATTACTTTTATAAAACAGTATTTTGGAAGTAAGCTTTACGCGGTTATCCCCGATCCGCAGGTCAGACCGCCCGGCGATAAATTCAAGTTTTGCTTTGTTAATAGTAAGAATAACCTTCCCGGAGACAGGATACCAGTGAACTTTACTTTTGTAGATAGACGCCACGTTTTCGATGGAAACATATTTTTTCCCATCCTTCGTAATATTCCTTAGTGTAACCGTATCCCCTGTAGCAAGTAGGACATGGACAATACTTGCCTGAGGCGTTTTTTCTTTCCCCGCGCAGACCACTGGGTATAATGTGGTTAACACAAAAAACAGTATAACCACAGAACATAATATTTGTATTCTGTGCACAAACTTTCTTATAAACATAAAGTGTATTATATAAAATAGTGAGCTATAAATCAGTAATTCATATTCTCATTGAAAATAGGATGAGTAGCCGTAAATTTAGCCAATATTTTGATTGCGAATGTGAGAATATTCTACTAAATGTGTGTGGTAAGTCAAAACAGGAATTGGTCACGACGGAATACAAATCTATTTAGTTAACAACTATTATATTAACATTGTTGCTTTGTACCAACTGCCCGTTATTCCGTACCGCATCGAACCATATTTTATGTTTCCCCTCTGCCAATTTCCAGGATAACGTAAACGGGTATTGTTCCGCGGGATACGATTGATTATCCACCATCCAGCGTATTGATACTACGGATTCATCGATAACAGGTTTAAACTTAATAACCTGATACTCCCTTCGTAAGACAGGATCTATTTTGTATATATCCCCGTCCAGAGGAGATTCAATATCATACCGTATCCTTCCATTTTTATTATTTATCGTTAACTCAGACACTTTTACCGGAGGAAGTTCCAACCCCGAATTATTTACCCAGTCGTAGTACGGTATAGGATATACTTCATACACCTTTTCTTCCACACACTCCGCGGGACAATCATCACCAGCAATCAAACCGTTCCGTTTATCAATCCGGTACAACCGGTGAATATCACATACCTGTTTAGGAACGGTATATTTAACAAACACTTCTTCTATACTGTGTTTACAATACAGATTTGCCAGTTTCCCGGAAATTGAACACACGTTTTTATGTACCACCTTTCCCGGCTTTACAAATTCCAGTTCCGGGTTCCGTATTTCTAATGCTAACATAACATCGCGAAATACAGGGCCCGCACCGGAAACACCGGATACGCTATACATCGGTTTACCATCAAAGTTACCAACCCATACAGCAACGGTGTACCGCGGAGTATATCCTACGGTCCAGTTGTCCCGAAAATTTTTTGAAGTACCGGTTTTTACAGCACAATCAAACGGTAAGTTTAATGACGAGAACTCGCCAAACGCTGCGTT
>JBBAAG010000045.1 GCA_041658405.1 Elusimicrobiota bacterium | reverse complement strand
CTGGGGTAAGAAATTGTTTTCTGGAATATCCGCAGGTATGGCAGTAAAGTACAACCGTCAAGCACTTGCCAATAAAGTATATTCCGCCTATGCGATGGACCTCGGGCTTTTGTGGAACCCTATCTCGCGGTTAAACCTTGGGCTGGCATATTCCAACCTCGGTACAGATGTTGCGACAAGCCTGCTGGATTCCGGCTGGCGTGTAGGAGCATCCTACGGAGTGAATGATAGTTTATTATTAGCACTTTCCAGCGAGTTAAAACCTGACGGGTTTGACCGCCTGCAGATGGGAGTAGAAGGCCTAATAAATTCGATCATAGCGCTTCGCGCGGGTTATGTATACAACTTTACAGCATCAAAACTTGATAGTACAAGCGGGATAACAGCAGGGATGGGTGTTAGGATACTGAAGAACATAATGTTTGACTACGCATACCTTTCATTTGGCGAACTGGGAGGATCCCACAGAGTCAGTTTGACCTACAAATTCTGGTGTCCTAATAAAGCTATTGAGGAACAGGCTAAACGGATAGCGGAGATAAAACCTGTACCAATAATTACTGGGATCAGTCCAACTCTTGGTCCTGTAACCGGGAAAACAATGGTTGTAATCACTGGTTCTGGTTTTAAGAATATCACTGAAACTAATGGTGTCAAGTTCGGCGGGGTTAATGCTATGAATTATACCGTGGATTCGGATACACAGATCACGGCGGTCTCGCCGGCGCATGCAGCGGGGATAGTTAATATTGTAGTAATTAGTACGGTAGGAGCGTCTTCAACTGTATTGGAAGATTCCTACACATATTATATACCAGCGCCAATGATATCCGGTATCAATCCGACATTTGGTCCCGCAGCTGGAGGAACAACAGTTGTTATCACAGGATCCGGTTTTAACGGTATCACAGGTGTGGCTGGTATAAAGTTTGCCACGCTTAATGCTACAAGTTATACTGTAGATTCGGATACACAGATCACAGCGGTCTCACCGGCACATGCCGCAGGGACAATAAATATCGTGGCAACGAGCCCTGTGGGTGCGTCACCGATCGTGCCGGAAGATTTTTATACGTATTCCGCACCGCCCGCGCCAAAGGTTCAACCGACCGTCATCATCCTTGAGAAGTTAATCCTTTTTGAAGATACGCATTTTGAATTCGATTCATCGACTCTTACAAAAGACGGGGCAAGGATAGTGGTAGAGAATACACAGGTTCTGAAAGACAATCCTGTAGCTAAAATCCGTATTGCTGGATATGCTTCTGCTTCAGGTACTGAAGAGTATAACCAGAAGTTGAGCGAAAGAAGAGCAAGCGCTATTAAGGAAATACTTGTGAAAGTAGGCGGTATTTCGCAGGATAGAATAACAACAATCGGGTATGGTGAAACACGGCCGGCAATGTTTGAACCGATACCTGCTCATATCGACTCGATGGAAGCACAGGCTAATATGCGTGTTCTGTTTGAAATCATCGTGAAATAGAAGTGTATCGGTTTCACTCAGAGATAAATAGAGATAATTCCTTGCACATTCGAAAGAATGTGCAAGGTTTTTTGAAGAAGAGAGACGTATGGATAATAAACACGAATTCAATGATGAATGGCTAGTAAAAGTGGTAAACAAAATTTCATCAGTTACACCTGATGTTATAGATCACCTACGTATAAAACGAGTACCTTATCTTTCCGATGCACTGATAGAAAGCAGTACTGTTAATTTTGAGATGTTAGGGAAAAAAGTGCGGGATGATTTTAGGATACCATATTTAACGCTTGAAAAAAATAACGTCGATAAATTAGCTTTTTCTTTAGTACCTGAAAAAGTGTGCCGCAAATATCAGTTGATACCATTCAAAGTCAATAGTAATAATATTGAAGTTTTGACGTGGGACCCGTTGAATATTATGATGAAAGGCGATGTTGAAGCAGTAACCGGAAGAACGTTTTTGCCGTATTTTGGGTTATATTCAAATATACAAACTTTGTTGACAGAACTCTTTAATCCAGACCAGATAGTCTTTGATTTATTGAGTAAATTTGAAGAGAATACTTTTGTAGAAGTAATCGGCATACAAGCAGAGAAGGTTAAGGATGTAGAATCGTCCGAGGTTAGGTTGCCAATTATAAAGTTGGTAAATGTTATTCTCTCAAAAGCGGTTAAAATGAGAGCTTCAGATATTCATATTGAGCAAGAAGAAAAAGAAACTGTTGTACGGTATCGTATAGATGGTTATCTAAAAAATATTATGACGTTACCTAAATATATAGGCTCAACTTTTGTTGTTGCACGAATAAAAGTAATGGCGGAATTAGACCTGGCAGATCATCGCCGTCCGCAGGATGGCCGAACGAAAATTATAGTGGGCAGCGAGGAAATAGACTTACGTATCTCTGTATTACCAACATTATATGGCGAAAAAATTGTTCTCCGGCTTTTAAATCCCAAGTCAAGTAATCTTAATATAGACAAAATGGGGTTTAGTACGATAGTTGCTGATAAGTTTAAAAGTATTTTAACAAAACCGCAGGGAATGATTCTCGTTACAGGCCCTACGGGTAGCGGGAAAACAACAACATTGTATGCTGTGTTAAATACATTAAAAACTGAAGATACCAATATAGTTACAATAGAAGATCCTATTGAATACAGGTTAGCGGGAATAAATCAGGTTAATGTCAACGAAAAACAGGGGTTAACATTTGCAAGCGCTTTAAGATCAATACTGCGGCAAGATCCGGATATAATATTAGTTGGCGAAATACGCGATCTCGAAACTGCCGAAATTGCGTTCCAGTCTGCAATGACTGGGCATTTGGTATTATCAACATTACATACGAATGATGCTGTTTCCACTGTTGTCAGGTTGGTGGATATGGGGATAGAATCATTTAAAATCGCTACCCCGTTAATCGCAGTAACTTCGCAGAGGTTAGTACGTAAACTGTGTCCTGAATGTAAAACTTTAGTGCCGGAAAATGAAAAAGATCCGGTAGTGGTGAAGGCTTTGACAAACAATAATTTAAAACCTGATTATTACAAACCCGGTGATTGTGCAGCTTGCGATTTTACTGGGTTTCGAGGTAGATTTTCGGTTGTGGAAGTGTTTGATATAAATAGTGAAATGAAGAAATATATCAGTGAAGGTACTCAGGAAGAAGAGTTGCGGAAACTTGCGATTGAAAAAAATATGTTGTGGACCATGACAGAAGATGCGTTGGTACATCTGGTGAACGGTGACTCGTCGTTAGATGAATTGTTGCCATACATGACTCTCCACGACCGTATAATAATAGGAGATTTACCTAAAGGTCATAATGAAAACCAGGAAGCTGCTGCTAAAAAGAGGATATTGATTGCAGACGACGATCCGTCTATCCGCATGTTATTAAGCAAATATTTGGAAAATAGTGGTTATAAAGTACTTATTGCGCAGGATGGGGTTGAAGCTGTTGGAATAATATCAAAAACAGTTCCGGATTTACTGATTCTTGATTTGATGATGCCTAAAATGGATGGGTTCAGTGTAATTAATAAAGTACGGATCGCTTTAGGTTTAATAAAACTACCGATTATTGTCTTAACTGCAAAATCTGATGAAGAAAGCCAGGTTAATGTTATGAACATCGGTGCTAATGATTACCTGATAAAACCGTTTAATCCCAAAATTTTGATATCCAGGGTAGATGCTGTATTCCGGCGTCTTGCACAAAATTAGAATGAAACATTTTTTATGAAAAAACTGACAATAAGACGGCGGAATATTATTTATATAGTCGCAATACTAACTTTGACTTTAACGGTTATCGCGTGGTATAACGCACAAAATATTGTTAAATATGAAGTTAAGGAATATGTTAATGACCACGTTGACGAATTTTCATTGTCAATAGATTTAAACACTATTAAATATGTGAATACTCTTTATGGCTTACGCGCATTGTTTGCTGCCAGTAAATTTGTCGAACGGAACGAGTGGAAAGAATACATAACTAAATTGAATGTCGAGACCAGATTCCCGGGCATTGTTTCATTTGAATTTACTCGGTATGTAAAACAGGTAGATAAGAATAAATTTGAATATACTGTTCGTAACGACACCAGTCTAACCCCAAAAGGGTACCCGGATTTCGCGGTGTATCCCAAAGGTGAACGCAAAGAATACTATGTAGTAGATTACATCGAACCTTTTGAAGAAAATATGATAGTTTTTGGTTATGACCGCGGTATCGATCCCGTACGGTTAGAAGCTATGAAACGTGCGCTAGAGTCAGGCTTGCCGGTGGCAAGTAAAACAATACAACTTAAACGGCGGAATAACGAACCCGGGGTATTGTTATTGATGCCGATTTACAAAAAATATTTATCTCATCGCACAAAAGAAGAACAGCAATTTGCAATTGAAGGGTTTGTTACTATAGTAATTCATATTAACCAGTTAATGAAAACCACTTTTTCAAATAGGGATTTCCATGAATTTGTTTTAGTTATTTCTGAAGACAATACAAATATTCCGGTAAATAACTTGTTGTACGTTAGTGACAAAGATTCTTTTGATAAAGTTGTTAAATCAAACAAAGATACTCATATAATTAAGCCGCTCAATATTTGTGGACAGAACTGGTATCTACATTTGTATGCCCGTCCGGGCGTAAAATTAGCGCCGTCAAATTCTAACCCGTTAATGGTATTATTGAGCGGGTTTTGCATAAGCTTGGTATTGCTTATACTTACCTGGATAATTACCATGTCCGAACAACGAGCTGTACAGTTAGCCGATGATATGACAGTTGAGTTGAATATACAAAATAAGAAGTTACAGGACGCTGTTAATAACTGGGCTGCAACGTATAATGCTATGATTGACGGGGTGTCGATACATAGCGCAGATAATAATATACTAATTGTAAATGATGCGATGTGCGAGTTACTAAGTAAATCAAGAGCCGAAATTGTTGGCAAGAAATGTTATGAAATATTTCATAATTCGAATGCCCCAATAGCGCTATGTCAGGCAAAAGTGTCAATGTCCGTGTTGAAAACAACGCATGATGAATGGTATGACTCTTTACTTGCTAAATGGTTGTCAGTATATATATCGCCAATATTTGATTCAAAAGGGAATGTCGAGAGGTTTGTTCACGTGATTCGCGACATAACTGAACGTAAATATGCAGAAAACGTGATTATAGAATCTATGCGTGTGCGTTCACAGTTTATTTCTGCGGTATCGCACGAATTAAGAACGCCATTAACGTCAATAAAAGAAGGGATCGGTCTTGTATTGGACGGTACAGTCGGTGAAATAAATGCGGAACAAAAAGAGTTGTTGGAAATATCAAAGTCTGATGTGGACCGGCTTCACCGGCTGATCAATGATGTGTTAGATTTTAGTAAGTTAGAATCCCAGAAAACTGAGTTTAAAATTCAAGAAGGGAATCTCAATGATTTAGTCAAACGCGTGGCTAAAAGTATGGAACGGGTGATACAAAAAAAGGGGCTTGATCTTAAGTTGGATTTGGATAATAGTATCGGAAATATTCAATTTGATTATGACAGGATAACACAGGTGATGAACAACTTGTTCAATAATGCGGTTAAATTTACAGAGCAAGGCACTATATCAGTGTCAACAGTTTATGATAAGGATAAAAAGTCTGTTGCCGTACATGTCAAAGATACGGGTATGGGGATTAGTGAAACTGATATCACAAAATTGTTCAAAGAATTTCAGCAGGTCGGTACGTTTAGAAAAACAGGGGGGACCGGGTTGGGTTTGGCGATTAGTAGACAAATTATTGAAGGACACAGCGGTAAAATATGGGCGGGATCAGTTCCTGGGCAGGGATCAGAGTTTGTGTTCACTCTGCCGGCAGGGTAGTATATAGGAGAAATGGGCGGTATGGCAAAAAAGATACTTATAATCGACGATGAACCTAATATTCTTAGAGTTGCTACGATTAGGTTATCAAAAGCCGGGTATGAAGTGGTTACTGCGAATGATGGTGTAAAAGGGCTGGAACTTGCAAAAACCGTGCAACCGGCCTTAATTCTGCTTGACTTGAGTTTGCCGGAGCTAAACGGTTCAGATGTTTGTAAACTTATAAAAATGGACGATAAATTGAAGCATATACCGGTCATAGTGTTAAGTGCGTCGGCGGAAAGTATTAAAGATAAGGCTTTAAGTATTGGCGCGGATGACTATGTTATTAAACCTTACGAACCGGCTGAGTTGTTATCAAAAATAGAACAATATTTTTATGTGAAAAAATGATTTTGAAACAATAAATACTAACGCCGCTTCCCAAATTAAAGAGTTAATCCCATTTTTTAGTAAAGTTTATTCATTAAGGCACATCTGTAGTGTATCAAAATTAACAATTGAAAATTTAGCTACAAATATATACTATTTACCATAACTGTACAATTTATGTGTATGTTTTCAAGGAGGGTTTGGGTAATGATGAGATGTTTAGGTTTGTTAACGTTGTTAATAACAAGTGTGTTGACAGCTACGGTATTTACAGCGGAGACTACTACAGCGGTTACTGGAAGCAGCTGTACGTTAACGGTGTTTAATACGCCTCCCTTTTCGGGTAAACGCACAGCTATTGTGAAATCGTTTACCGGTAAAGGTAGTATGCAAGTACCCGGGAAAGATAAATGGGTTACTGTGTTTGAAGGTATGGAAATCTCGGAAGAAAATACGTTGTTTACCCACCCGAAATCTACGGTAATTGTGAAATTTGATGACGAAAGTGAACTAACAGTAAAACCGGGTAGCGTGTTACATTTTAAACAAATGCAGCAAAAAGCGGAGAATAAGTTTACCCAGCTTACCGTTTGGGTAGGCGGGCTGCGGGCAAAGGTTAAACCGTTGAAGTCAGCGGATAATTTTTATGTTCGCACACCGGTCTCAGTCTGCGCGGTACGCGGGACGGACTTTTCAGTAGATGTCGGGCAGAATAATGCGGTTACTACAAAAGTTTATACCGGTCAGGTAGCAGTACAGAGCCCAGATGATCCTACCAAAGAAGTAGTTCTTTCTGACGGGCAGCAGGTTACTGTCAGTCCGGATAAAGATTTTCCCTTAAAAGCGGGTAACGTAACAACAGAGAAAGAAGCTGTAGCACCAGCAGGTAAAAAAACTGAAGATACAGCAAAATCTAAGGATATAAAAGCTGCGCCTCAACAGGATAATGAGTTGGTTGCACCGACAGCGATCCCTGGTTCTCAGCAGCAGGCAACTTCGAAGCCGTCCGCTAGTAATAGCGGTAAGCCGTTCTCTCTCGACGGTCAATTTGGTACGGAAACTCTTACCGATCAAGATGGCAACAAAATGACATTTTCAAAACTTAAACTTACACCGGAATTTAAATTTTGGAAGATCGGTGTTGGATTAGATATTGTCTTGTACTTTAATGATAAAGGCGAAATCCGGGGTACTGACTGGGACTTTAACGAAATGAAAGATGCGCTTGATAAAATATGGTACCTCAGTTGGGGTTCAAAAGGAGAGTCTATATACGCCTATGTTGGAGGGTTCAGAAACCTTACGATGGGGCATGGGCTTATTATGTCGAACTATTCTAATATGCTGCAATACCCGTCGGTACGAAAGGGCGGGGCAGAGCTTGACCTCAACCTCGGGTATATCGGGTTTGAAACTATGGTGAGTGATGTCAACCGTGCAGAGATTTATGGCGGCCGGATGTATGTACGCCCGTTATGGGGTACTGGTTTGCCGATAATTAAGAAGTTAGGTATCGGTGTCAGTGCGTTTACCGACCAAAACCCGGATTCGGATACTGTGTATGTAACGTCAGGTAATATGATTGTACCGGTGTCTGTAACAACCACAGGTGACCAAGTGAATGTATACGGTGCGGATATTGACCTGCCGGTAATAACCTCTCCTATAATGTCGATGGTAGTTTATGCCGACGCTGCGTTAATGGACGTCGGGGAAAAGTATGTACTAGTGGATAATGTAAGGGACGGGGGAACCGGTTCTGCGGCTGGTGTAGCAGGAACGATACTATCATTAGTGAACTACCGGGCAGAGTATCGAAAGACGGAAAGTAATTTTGTGCCGTCCTATTTCAACGCGTTTTATGATGTGGACCGTATAACAAAAGCGACAACGATGCAGAAAATGACGGATGCTGTGGCAATAAAAGAAGGGCCGTATGCTGAGGTTAACATGAGTATCATGGGACAGATCAACGCAAGGCTGAGTTATGAAGATTATACGTATGATCCTGAGAATATTTATCCATGGGTACACGGTGAAATTAATGTTGACCCGCAGTTGTTGATGAATAAGTTGACTATTGCATTTTACTACGATAAACGTAATGCCAGTACATGGGAAGATTTGATCACCGTTAAAGGGCAAAATACGATTATCCGTACTGAGATCGGATATCCGTTCAGTTCAAATATTTTCCTTGTTGTAATTACGAAACAGACGTTTGATGCACAGGGTAATCCATTTAATTCAACATCTGTCGAAACAAGGGTTAAGTTTTAGTAAATAATTATGGCGTTAACTGGGCTCGATATATATAAACTGTTACCCAAAACTAACTGCCGGGATTGCGAGTCACCAACCTGCCTGGCGTTTGCAATGAAGCTTGCGCAAAAAAAAGCTGACCTATCCGCATGCCCGCACGTGAGTGAAGATGCAAAACTGGCGTTAGCTGCTGCAGCGGAACCGCCGATACGGACTGTTAAATTAGGAAATCCTGCTCAACCGCATGTCTTAGGCGGGGAAACTGTAATGTACCGCCACGAGAAAACGTTCTACCATCCCTGTGGGCTTGGGGTTAGTGTTGAAGATAATGTTAACAGGGAAGAATTGGATAAATTCTGTACGGGTTTTAATGCGTTGGAGTTTGACCGTGTCGGGGAAAAGGTTCGGACAGAATATGTATGCCTAAGAAATCTTACCGGCAAGAAGGAACAGTATATTTCTGTGCTTCACGGTTTGAAGGATGGAATAACAAACCCGCAGGTTGTTTACGTATGCCTGAATCCTGTGGTTGATGCGTTACCTGAAATTATTAAAATCCTTGCTCCGTCCCGTGTGGCGGTTGGGTTGGTAAATAAGGATAATCTACAAGCGTATATCGATATTTCAAAAAAAATGGGGATAGCATTAATTCTTGATGGTGAAACTTTGGATGACGCATTGGCATTATCCGCATCTTGTGCTGCGGCGGGGGTTAAGGATATCCTTATAAATGTCCGTACGGAAAATTATGCGCAGTGTTTTGAATCGTTAGTCCAGCTGCGGAGGTTGGCGTTAAAGAAAAATTATCGTCCTGCCGGCATACCTGCAGTGGTGTTTATTGATAATAAAGATGATCCTTATACCAGCCTGGCATTGGCGTCTATGGTTGTAGCGAAGTACGGTGCACTGGTGTTTCTCCCATCGATTGAGCCGTGGCAGCAGTTGGCGTTGGTGACATTACGTCAAAATATATATACCGACCCGCAGAAGCCGGTTACTGTTGAGCCTAAACTTTATACCGTTGGAGGTACGCCGGATGCTGCATCGCCTGTGATGGTAACCACAAATTTTTCGTTGACGTACTTCACGGTTGAACCTGAAATCGTTAATTCTAAAACCGCAGCATGGTTATTGGTAGTGGATACCGAAGGAATGTCAGTACTTACCGCGTGGTCCGCTGAGAAGTTTACTGCAGAACGTGTGGTTAATGCAATGAAGGCTGCGGGGATTGAACAAAAAGTTGCACACCGTAAACTTATTCTTCCGGGATATGTTGCGGTAATGTCCGGGAAACTCGCGGATTTATCGGGTTGGGAAGTTTTAGTCGGCCCGAGGGAAGCATCGGGGATACCTAAGTTTATTAAGTCTGTCTGGAAAAACGGTGCGGTTTAATACTGACACTATGCAGTACAAATTAACTCTTCTACCCCAAAAAAATGTTTATACTTTTACCCTGGGGATGGATATCCTGTCAATCCTTCATAATTATGGGGTGAGTATTAATTCCAGTTGCGGAGGGAAAGGTACCTGCGGGAAGTGTAAGGTGATTGTCCTCCAGGGGAAATATAAAACTTTATCAACGCAGTGGGTGTCAAAAGATGAGGAACGTAAGAACGTTGTGCTTGCCTGTAAAACATATCCCCGGGAAGATGTTGTGGTTGAACTTCCCGATGCAGCGTGTACCGGCAAAATCGTAGCTGCGGGTGTTGATATTGAAGTTTATTCGCCGTCAGCAAAAAGTGTGTGCAGTGGCTTTGACGGTGGTGTTACACCGGTGATCAGGGAGGTTACGGTTCAACTTATCCCTCCAACGGTAGAGGATAATGTTTCTGATTATGAACGGCTAATCAATGGTATTAAGGCTGTGGGGATTACACAAAAAGTTGTGGTGCCGTTACGCGTGCTAAGGAGTATTGGTAAAGTGTTGAGGTTGGCCAACTGGAAAACAACAGTAACCCTTGCGGAAACCGGGGAAAATGGTGAAGAATACGAGATTGTGGAGATTAAACCAGCAAATAGTGCCGGCAGTAAAATATACGGTATTGCCGTGGATATCGGGACAACTACTGTTGTCGGGGTATTACACTCACTTGTTGATGGTAAGGTTTTGGCAGTGAAGGCGTTGAATAACCAGCAGATGATGCACGGTGATGATGTTATCTCTCGGATAATGTATGCAGAAAACGGTGAAGGTAAAGGGTTGGAAGTTTTAGCTGAAAAAATCAGGGGCACGGTTAATATTTTAATAACCGAACTTACGGCAGTTGCGGGGGTTATAGTTGAAGATATTGCGTGTATGACAGCTGCGGGGAATACTACTATGATACAACTCTTTCTTGCTATACCTCCGGGTAATATACGGCGTGAACCCTATATTCCTGCGGTAAAAAAGTATCCTGTCCTCACTGCTGGTGAGCTCGGGTTAAAATTGAGGCCATATGCTAGAGTATACTGCCTGCCAAGCGTAGCGTCATATGTCGGGGGTGATATTGTTTCCGGTGTACTTGCGAGCGGGATGGGAAAACAAAAACGGGTTGCGTTACTGCTTGATCTCGGAACTAACGGCGAGATTGTCCTGGGGAATAATGACTGGATGCTTAGCTGTGCGTGTTCCGCCGGGCCGGCGTTTGAAGGTGTCGGAATAAAAAATGGTATCCGCGCAGTAGAGGGCGCAATTGAGAATGTTATTATCGATAATACAACTTATAACGCAAAGGTTGATACTATAAATAAAAAAACGCCACGGGGTATCTGCGGGACGGGGTTGGTGGAGTTACCTGCTGAACTATTACGCGCGGGTATTATTGATAAGTCCGGGAAGATGGATATTAAAAAACCGAATGTACGTGAAAGTAGTGATGGTAGCGGGTGGGAGTACGTAATCGTTTACAAAAACTTTTCCGGTACCCATGATGATATTGTTATCACAGAAGCTGATATCGCAAATATCCTACGCGCAAAAGGCGCGGTGTTTCTCGGGATACAGGTATTACTAAAAAATACCGGGCTTGAGTTCGGGGATATCGAACACGTGTATATTTCCGGCGGGTTCGGCACGATGATTGATATCGAAAAAGCTGTGGAGTTAGGGTTATTACCGGACCTGCCAAGGGATAGGGTGGAGTTTATAGGGAATTCATCGCTTACCGGTGCGGGGATGTTTCTATTATCCCGTCAGGCGAGAAGTGATGCCTGTGAGGTCGCTGATAAAATGGCATATATTGAATTATCAGTTGATCCGATGTTCATGAATGAATATACGTCAACGTTGTTTATTCCTCATACTGATATAACACTTTTCCCGTCACTAAAACAGCGCGGTGGGCGAAATGATGAGAGTAATTGAGATGTCTAAACGCATAGCAGTTGCAGGAAAAGGAGGGGTGGGGAAAACTACATTCACTGCGGTTGTTATCAACCTGCTGAAGAAAGCAGGAGTTGCGCCGGTACTTGCAGTCGATGCTGATCCGAATGCCAACCTCCATGAATATCTCGGCTTAAAGTATGAACATAAAGTTTCGGATATCCGTGAAGAACTTAGTGGGAATGTAGTTCCAAAAGGTATGTCAAAGTCGGAGTATATTGAATGGCAGATTAGTAATGCGTTAGTAGAAAGTTCCGGGGTTGACTTACTTGTGATGGGACATCCGGAAGGGCGCGGGTGTTACTGTTTTGTTAATGAACTACTGAGGGGTTATCTGTCAAAAGTAGCGAAGAATTATGGTGCTGTAGTTACGGATAATGAGGCAGGGCTGGAACATCTTTCCCGCAGGACTACGGATAATGTTGATATCCTGTATGTGATTTCCACACCTACGGTTGTGGGGTTGAAGTCTGTACGTAATATCATGGACACTGTGAGAAATGTTAAACTAAAAATTGCAGAGGTAAAACTTGTTATGAACCAGGTGGAAAGCCTTAACTGGAAACTACCGGCTGAGTTCAAAGATTTACTTCCATACTTCGACGGGATTGTTAGAACAGACCATAGTATCGCATCCCTGGCGGAAACCGGCGGTGCGGTATCTTCCCTCCCGGAGGATAGTGTAGCTGTTAATGATATAAAAAATGTTTTAATCAAACACGGATTTTTGGTAATATAAATAGTTAAGAATCAGTTTATATAATGCAGTCGTTGATATTAAAGTATTGAGAAGGGGGAAAATGAAGAGTGGAAGACACCAAGATTTTTTTGTCAGAGAAAGAAATGCCGCAGAAGTGGTACAACATAAACCCGGATTTACCGGCACAACTGCCTCCGCCGTTGCATCCCGGGACAGGGAAGCCTGTGGGGCCACAGGATCTCGCGCCGTTATTTCCGATGGAAGTTATTAAACAGGAAATGTCAATGGAACCGTGGATTGAAATCCCGGATGATGTGTTGAAGATATACAAACTCTGGCGCCCGTCACCGTTGCATCGCGCACGTAGGTTAGAAAAAGCGTTAAAAACCCCGGCGCGGATATATTTTAAGAATGAAAGCGTAAGTCCCGCAGGCAGTCATAAGCCAAATACTGCGGTTGCGCAGGCGTATTATAATAAACAGGAAGGCGTGAAGAATATCTGCACGGAAACCGGTGCGGGGCAGTGGGGTAGCGCATTAGCGTTTGCATGCCAGTTATTCGGTATTGAATGTAAAGTTTATATGGTAAAGGTTAGTTATGAACAAAAACCGTACCGTAAAATGATGATGCAAACCTGGGGTGCAAAAGTTTTTGCGTCACCCTCTAACCTTACTGAAGCCGGACGTAAAATATTGGCGGAAGATCCGGAATCTACTGGCAGCTTGGGTGTCGCAATTTCGGAAGCTGTGGAAGATGCTGTGAAGACCGGCGGAAAGTATTCGTTGGGTAGCGTGTTGAACCATGTGTTATTGCATCAAACCATTATTGGGCTTGAGGTACAGAAACAACTTAAAATCGCGGGTGAGAAAACCCCGGATATTCTTATTGCCTGTACAGGCGGTGGGAGTAATTTCGGAGGGTTTGCGTTCCCGTTTATCCCGGATAAGCTTAAGGGTAAAAAAGATATTAGGATTATTGCTGTGGAGCCGGCTTCATGCCCGAGCCTGACCAAAGGATTGTACGCATATGATTTTGGTGATTCCGTTGGTATGACGCCTTTGATTAAGATGTGCACGCTTGGACATGCATTCCGTCCCGCGCCGATACATGCCGGTGGGTTGAGGTATCACGGGATGGCAGCACAGGTGTCATTGTTAGCAAAAGAAGGTGTGATTGAAGCACGGTCGTATAAACAAAACGCGTGTTTTGAAGCTGCAGTCTTGTTTGCGCGGACGGAAGGGTTTTTACCCGCTCCGGAAACGTCGCATGCAATCAAAGCGGCTATCGATGAAGCTATTCGCTGCCGTGAAACCGGTGAAGAGAAATGTATTGTATTCAACTACAGCGGTCACGGGCATTTTGACTTAAACTCGTATGATAAATATCTGGCTGGTCAACTTAATGATTTAGAATATTCGGAAGCTGAACTCAAAGAATCGTTGAGTAAACTACCGAAAGTCAACGGGTGAAATGGTAGATAAAGTAATAGAAAAGTCAGCATCTGCGATCTCGGAGGTTACCCTCGGGGCATTACCGCCCGAGGGAGGGACACGGGGTAGTGTGCTGAAAGTCGGCGGGATGGGCGTTATGCCGTTTCACCGGTTTGATGGCATTGAACCGCACTTGCCGGTTGTAGCAGTGGAAGTATGGGACCGCCCGCCAGTAGAAGAATGGCCGTGGTTCTATGAAAAGTATAAGGACATAGTATCTAACCTTATAGTATGGACAAAAACTGCGGAGGAATGGGGCGCAGAAGCGATTTGTTTGCGTTTAGCGTCCTTACACCCTGATGAGTGTACTTCGTATTTGCCTGCTGATATTAAAAAAAAGATACGGGCTGTCCTGGAAACAACAAAACTGCCTTTAATTATTATTGGAACCGGGAATAATGAACGGGATAGTGATGTGTTGACACTTGTATGTGAAGAAACACGGGGTGAACGCTGTCTGGTCGGTATGGCGGTAAAAGAAAATTTTAAGACAATCGCAGCAGCTGCTGCGGCAAACGGGCATAGTATTATTGCGGAAAGCCCGTTGGATATTAATCTCGCAAAACAGTTGAACATTCTTATCTCTGACCTCGGGCTCGGGCTTGACCGTATTGTTATGCATCACACTACCGGCGGGTTGGGGTATGGGTTTGAGTATTGTTATTCCATAATGGAACGTACAAGGATTGCGGGGTTACAGGGTGATAAGATCATGGGTACTCCCATAATTAATATGATAGCGCAGGAAACATGGAAGGTTAAGGAATCAAAGGATGTGGTGTCGTCTTGGGGAGAACTTGACTCCCGGGGGACAGCGTGGGAGATCGCTGCTACTGCCGCGTATTTACCTGCAGGAGCTGATCTTGTAGTGGTAGCGCATCCGGTTACCGTGCAGACAATAAAAAAAGTTATACGCCGTTTTGACGGGAGGTAATGATTTGAAAATTCTGGTGCTTAGTTGCAGGATACATTCGGTGAAGTATGAAGTCTTTGAGTTATCTACTGAAAACCGTAAGAACGTGGAGAAAGAGTTATGCCGCGGGAATGTGAGTAAGATAGGTTCAGAATTCGCGACAGCGTATATGTGTAAGCCGAACAAAGAACCGGAGATTGATGTGTTTCCGGTGAAAGACCATGCCGCAGCAATTGAGGTTATTCTAAAAACTATTACTGCGCCTGAAACCGGGGTAATTACGCATATAAAAGATTTGGATGGGATTGGCCATCGCGTGGTGCATGGCGGGGATAAGTATACGGAATCGTTGTTGATCACTGACGAAGTGAAACAAGAAATTTACCGGAATATCGAACTTACACCGTTGCATAATCCGTTTAACTACAACGGGATTGAAGCGATTGAAAAGTTGTGTCCAGGCATACCCCAGGTTGCTGTGTTTGATACGTCATTCCACCAGACAATGGATGAGTGCGCGTACCGTTACCCGATAGCTGAAAGGTTGTACCATGAACATCGTGTCCGCCGGTATGGCTTCCACGGGATTTCGCATAGGTATGTTTTAGAACGCGCAGCTGTGTTGTTGAACAAACCGCAGGATAAATTGTCATTAATATCGTTGCATCTTGGTGCGGGTACTAGCGCGTGTGCTATACGAAACGGGAAGTCGGTTGATACTACCATGGGATTTACGCCGTTGGAAGGGTTGATGATGTCAACCCGGTCGGGGAGTGTTGATCCGGAACTAGTATTTTTCTTGCATAAGGCAGGGTGGGAACTTTCGGATATACGTGTGTGTCTTAACTACGAAAGCGGTATCCTCGGGGTTTCCGGGATATCCGGGGAAATGAAGGATGTTGTTATTGCGATGCTTGCCGGGGATAAACGCGCAAAACTTACTGTTGATATGTACGTTTATCAATTACGCAAAATTATCGGGTCGTATTTTTTGATACTGAAAAATACGGATGCTATAGTTTTTACCGCGGGTATCGGCGAGAAATCTGATATTATCCGTGAGATGGTGTGTGATGGGCTGGAATTTATCGGGGTTAAGATAGATACTGATGCGAATAATGAGGCTAATTCTAAAGAAGCGGTAATAAGTGTGCCGGATGCTGGGATAAAAGTGCTGGTGATACCGGGGAATGAAAAGTTGTTAATTGCTCGGGATGTTGCGAATATTATTTCTAAAACTGAGGTATTAGCGCAGTGATGATTTATTTGTTGTTAATAATACTTCTTATACTACTTGCAGTACAGTTGTATATTACTGCAGCGAAGTACCGGTCGGTACGCGCGGGGAGTAAGTATAGCGTTGAGTTTCAGCCGTTACTTGACGCGGGAGAGTATGTAAAAGCCAAGGATATGGTTGAGAAGTATATCGTATCTGTAAAAACCCCGAATGCTGAATTGTTATACCTCAAAGGATATGTGGATTACCATATGGGAGATATAAAAAATGCGGTGGAAACTTTGCGTACGGCGGTCAAACTTGATGGTACACATGTTCTTGCGAGGTATACTTACGCGTACATAATGGCGCATAATTTTGATAACAAACCCGTGGCAGTACGGCAGTTAAAGAAAATTGTAAGGCAGTACCCATCGTTTATACCTGCGTATATAACCCTTGGGACGGTTTATCATAATATGAAAAAGTACGAGAAAGCTATAGCGGTACTGTCCCGCGCGGTTAAGTTTGAGAATGTAACCCCCGCAGTGTTTAATAATCTTGGGACGGTTTATGCAAAGGTTGGGAAAAATAAGCGCGCGGCGGAAATGTTTGTTAAAGCGCAGGAATCTGATCCAAAAGGTGTTGACGCGTATCTTAACCTCGGGAATTTGTACAGTATAATCCAGGATTACGCATCGGCAAAAAAAAGTTTTATCGCTGCATTGGAAATTGAGCCGGGGAATAAGTTTGCGCGGTACTGGCTTGGGTGTGTGTACACAATTGAACGCCAGTTTGATAATGCTATTCAGCAGCTGGAGGAATCGTTAAACATAGACCCGGGGTTTGCGTTGCCGTATCTTCAGTTGGCAGTGGTTTACACCAAACTGGGTAATGATGAAAAACGTCAGAGTTATTATAACAAAGCAATAATGTTAGACCCTAAACTGGAGGAGCATAAGTAATGAACGTAAACGAACTGTTAAAGCAGGTGAGTTTTATGTCAAAAATATCGGGGGAAGACATTAATAAAATCAGTACCGTGGTAGAGGAGTGTTCTTACAAGCCGGATAGCGTTATTTTTAAGGAAAACTCGCCCGGTGGCGAGATGTTTATTGTTGTTACCGGTAAAGTACAGATATGCCGTGCTGAAGTTGATGGCGGGATGAAAGTGTTGTCTCTACTGGATAATGGGCAGATATTTGGCGAGCTTTCAGTGTTTGACCGGCTTCCGCGGTCCGCTACGGCTATTGCGGTTGAGAACACGAAGCTGTTATGCATAAAAGCGGATAGGCTTGAGAAACTTATGAATGAGGATAAGGAACTCGGGTTGTTGTTATTGAGGCAGGTTATACTGAACTTATCACAGAGGTTGAGAAATACTAATGATAAACTTCAGGATAAAGTGTTTTGGGGTTTTACAGCGAAACTGTAATTTACTGAAAAGGAAAACTGGTAAATGGCACCGAAGTTGTTCTGTAAATTTCATCCGAAGATTGAATCGGTAAATTATTGCCGGCGGTGCGCCAATAGTTTATGTGATAATTGCGTGAGGTTCGTTAATAACAGTGTTTTGTGTAATCCCTGCTCGGAGATTACCCGCGGGAAGATGCCGTTGCATCCAACGGATAAGTTGTCCTCGCCAAAAGAACAGGCAGCGCATTCGCCGCGCTTATTTTTTCATTATTTTACGCGTATAACGTTTTTGTTGCTGATAATCGCAGGGGTGTATTTTAGGAAACAGGTTATTGAGTATGGTAAAACAAATTTGCAGGTGGTATTAACCAAATATAATATTAAGATCCCGGGCTTGACTACAACCGTTACAACCGGAACTGTTACCACTGGCAGTAGTGAAGAAGCTAGGTCTATGACTGATAACGCGGCAATCGCTGCGGAGAGTATACAATTGAAGTTATTCGTCCAGGCGTTGAAGGTAAAAAAATCTGTAACCGGGAATTATCCTTCTGATTTCCCGGAGTTTGTTTCCGAACAATTTGGTACCGTTACAGAACTAAAACATGATCCCGGGCTGGATTCCTGGGGTAATAAGTATGTGTATGACAGCCGAGGTATTGGGTTTGAGTTACGCAGTTGCGGGCCGGATGGCGTGGCATACTCAACGGATGATATTGTTGTAACCGGAGCGGAATAAATATTTATGTTTATTATCGGCGAAAAAATTAATGGGATGTTTAAATCCGTGCGTGAAGCTGTTGCGGGACGGGATAAACGTGTTATCCGGGAACTTGCGAATGCGCAGCTTGCTGCCGGAGCGAATGCGTTGGATGTCAATGTTGGGCCGGGGTCAGCGGAACCTATAAAAGATATGGAATGGTTAATAACCTCTATCCGTGAAGTTACTCAGTGCCCTCTGGCGGTGGATACGACAAAACCGGATGTTATGGAATTAGGACTTACTCTTGCGGGTGACAATGCGTTCCTTAATTCCGTATCGGGGGATAAAGAAAAACTTGATATACTTATACCGCTGGCAAAAAAGTATAATTCAAAAATTGTGGCCTTAACCATGACAAAAACCGGGGTTCCTCAGAATACTGATACCCGTATGGAAATCGCAGCTAATATCGTTGCCGCGGCGGTTGAGCATGGGTATGATACTGCAGGTTTGTATATTGATCCTCTAATATTACCGGTAAATGTTGCGCAGCCGCATGCATCGGCTGTGATTGAAACTATCCGACAGATCGGGTTATTATGCGATCCTCCGCCAAAAACGGTGTTAGGGTTGTCAAATGTGTCACAAGGAACGATTTTCCGTGGATTAATTGACCGTACGTATCTGGTAATGGCTATTTCCGCGGGGTTGGATGCAGCGATACTTAACCCGTTGGATAAAGAATTAATGGATGCTATGATTGCAACGGAATTGTTGTTAGGCAAGACGTTGTATTGCGACTCATTTCTTGATGCATACCATAAAAAGTAGAGGAGGGAATAGTATTGAGTAGTTGTGGCCATAAATCCCGGTACTGGTCAGTTCTCGCCTTATTAACCACAGTATTTTTGTCTTCAACTTTAGTATTCAGCGAGGATATCCCGCCTGCTGCGGTGTCTAATCTTGCCTATAGTGCAGGATATACTGACGGTGATGTTATACTAACTTGGACTGCTCCGGGTGAGGATGGAACCGTAGGAACTGTTGCATCCTACGTTGTTAAGTATGCAACGTATCCCGTTATTTCCTCTAAGTTTGAGACCGCTTCACACGGGACGTTGTATCCGCAAGCATGGACTGGTTTAGTAAGTGCCGGGATGACTGAGGTAAGGGTTTTAACAGGTTTGGTACCAGGTACATATTATTATTACGCAATAAAAGCACGGGATGTAGCGCAACAACGCAGTGCGTGGACATCAAAAACGGATGATTCTAGCATCAACCCCAATGCAGAAGGGTTAGCAGCGGACTATCAGCCAAGCGCGGTGACCGGGATTGCTGTTACCGCTGTATCCACCTGGACAATAAGTCTCGCATGGACACCCTCAGTCCCGCCGGTGTATTATAACGATATCAAATATTATGATATATACTCCGGGACGTATAGTTTTACGCAAATAACGAATTATCTTGACCGGGTAGGTACGGTATTGTATCCGGGTACTACGCATTATATTACCGGTATTACGGTGAATAAGTTGTTGTATTACTCTGTTGTTGCGCGGGATTACGGGATTACGAATGATTATTATAATAAGGAACTTATCAGTCCTGTAACGAAGGTTATATCCACATCAACACTTGACGGTATACCTCCGGAACGTGCAGCAAATATTACTACCGGAATTTTGAGTGAAGCCATAGCGCTTTCATGGACGATGCCGGGGGATGACGGGGATACCGGTAATCTTGTAAACGCGAAAGTGCGTATACGGTGGAGTAAGACTGCTAAAATAACAACTGAACTTATCTGGGAAACCATACCCGTGAATACGGTTGGCGGGAGCAGGGTTGAGTTCAGCACTAATGTTATTGCCGGGCAGCGCGTTAATTATAACTTGACCGGTTTAGTTAACGGTACCACGTATTACATTGTAGTTCGTATTGTAGATGACGGAGGGAATCAGTCGTCATTACCGGGATATCTTACAGCACGTCCTTTGGGAGAAGGTAAGGTGTTGATCACGCAAGTGGCAGTGGCGGATCCTGATAGTTCGTTTAATGAATATGTTGAGATTTATAATACTACAGATAATGATATTAATCTTGAAAACTGGAAACTGCAGTTTATGTATCCCGGGTATGTCAGCTGGGATACTCTGGTGGAGTTTAGTTCCAACGCAGTTATCACACCGAATAAGTTTTATTTAATTGCCAGCAGTACATACAATACCACCGCCGTTGTTCACGCTGATGTTGTGTACAATAGTATCTCAATTGTTGACAGCGGGGGGCATTTACGCGTAGTGGATGGTGGCCAACAGGAACAGGACCGCGTAGCATGGGGTAATGCGCATAGCCCCGAGGGCGGTGTTACCGCCGGGATTCCTTATGGGCCGCAGGTGTTGGAACGCCTGCCCGGGAGTCCGTATGAAATACAGCCGTATGATACAAACATTAACTCCGCGGATTTTAAATTACGGAATAGCCGTAACCCGCATAATGATGCAAGCCCCAGTGAACCTGATGCCGGTGCACCGGCAATGGTTACCGATTTTATTGCCCAACCCGGGGATAATGACGGGGAGGTGCGGCTTACCTGGACCGCGCCAGGGGATGACCTATGGGTGCGTAAGTTAGACCCGGGACGGTATGATATACGCTATGCTGCATTACAGACTACATCCTGGAAAAGTGCGGATAGAATTATTTATGTCAGTACCGTCACACAAAATATGGTACCGCAGGTGTATGTAATTACGGGGTTAGTGAAGAATAGTACATACTATTTTTGGTTACGTACTGCGGATGATAATCTTAAGTGGAGTACAGAAACTGTTAAAACACCGGGCCTTGCGCGGGATGTTGAGCCTGTAGCGGTGTCCAGCCTTACCGCAGAAGCGTTAATATATTCCGTTGCGCTTGACTGGAATGATAATACCGTGGATACTGATTTTGTTAACTACAACATTTTTCGTTCTACCTATAACTCTGAATCAGGGTATGCATTACTGGCGGAGGTTAATTATAGTTCTTATACAGACAGTAATATCTCCACCCCGGTTGAGTATTTTTATAAGGTGAAGAGCAAGGATTTTAATAATTATCTCAGCACATATTCGGTTACCGTCAGTGCGAAGCCGTATGTTATAAAACCGTCATTACCAATCCCGCCGGAAGGGATTGTCAGCGGGATAAATAATGGGTTAACCCGGATAAGTTGGGAGGGGGTTAGGTATAACGATAACAGCAGTGATTGCGTAGACCTCCGAGGGTACCGCGTATATGGTGGGGAGAGTATGCTAAGTTTGATAAACGCGAAAAAGTTTATCGTGGAAGTAGCGTCGTATACTACTACCTGGACTGACCCTCTGTTCCGGCGGCCGTATTTCTATGCACTCCGCGCGGTGAACTCTTACGGATTCGAAAGTAATAATTCTGTTATCATAGACTCATTGGCGAATGATAATAAGTACGATATCCTGAAAGACGATGAGATGCGGTTACGCGCGTATTGTTCTATTGAACAAAGCGGGGATTACCGCCCGTCATTAGTGACTGATCCTGTGGCTGCTGCGGAAGATCTTTACGGTTGTGTATTAACGTATCTAAAGAATAACGAGAAAACTGACCTCCCTACCGGCAAAACTGCGAAGTTGGTATTTACCTACACTGACACCAACGGCGTTATCGACGGGTTAGTGCTTAATGAAAACGATACTGCCGGTAAGTTCGGTGTGTTCTTCCATAATTCGGTTAACTGGCAATGGCTGGGCGGGATAGTTGATACGTTAAATAATAATGTTACGGTTGATGCTAAGAACAGCGGGCGGTATAAGTTGTCACAGCGCAGTAGCGCGGGTACTGGTACGGGGGATGAGTTTAAGATGTATGAAATCGTTCCTTCCCGTACGTTTGTCCCCGGCGGGCGTGTGGATAAGATAACGTTTTATATTTCCGGTGTAGGGGATATTGTACCTATAGGGAAAATGTATAACCTTGATAATGTTAATGTTGCGAAGTTGGAGTATAACGCTGCAACTACGGCGCTAACCTGGGATGGGCGTAACGAATACGGAGTATATGTCCCGTCGGGTGTGTATGTGTATTACATCTCGGGGAAGGGGAAAACTCTCACCGGGACAATTGTGGTGGCAAGATGAAAAAAGTATGGGGTGTCTTAACGGTTGTTACGTTATTAACAATAACTTCCTGTTATGCAGACTTTGAGAACGCGTATCTCGGTGCACGGAGTACCGGGTTTGGGCAGGCGGGGGTATCTTTGGCGCTTGACCCTGAGACTGTACTCTACAACCCCGCAGGATTATTTAATCTGCGCGGGTACGGTGTGTCTATGGGCACACAAAGATTATTAACCGGCCTTACCGACGGGAGTGAGCTTATCCAGGATGTTCTTATAGGTTACCTTTCCCTAGGTAATGGAGGAACTTTGGCTGTTGCATTGCATAACTATAAACTCGGACAGTTTTATGCTGAGGATACTCAAACCGTGGGGTATGCTTATGGTTTTCGTCCATGGTTCTGGCGGTATCCCGTGATGATAGGGATGAATGTTAAATTATTAACCAAACGTTACTTCACTGACCAGTACATAATATACGAACCGTTATTCAAAACGTATGGCCTTACAAAACAGGGTATGGAATGCGACTTCGGGATGGTGACAAACTATGGTGAGCATGTGGCGGTAGGGTTTGCTGTGCAAAACTTTGTGCGTACAAGTTTGAATTTTACCGGGGAAAGTACTACACCGTTAATATTTCGTATTGGGACGTCGTATCACGGGGATATAATCACCGCAGCGGTGGATCTCGTGGTGAAACGGTTAAACGTTATGGTCAACGCCGGAGGTGAGTACACGCCGGTATTGAATAATAATATTATCTTCCGTGCGGGTCTTGGGGTGGGGACCGGGGAATATTTACTTGCCTCCACAGGGATTGGGTATAAGTTCGGGAATATGGTGGTGGATTACAGTTTTTCGTATCCGCTGCTTACCACGGGGACAAACTGGGGGACTCATAGCGTATGCGTAAAAATGCTGGCAGTACCTCCAAAAGAACGGGCTGAGAAACAGTTTGACCGTGGTGAGGAAAAACAGGTTAAACAGTATAACCGTAAACAAATAGATGCGTTTATTAAACAAGGGAAGTATGTCGTCGCGGAAGGTGATACGTTGCCGGTTATTGCGGAGAAAGTTTATGGTAACCGCGGTCTCTGGCGTGAACTGTATAATGCGAATAAGGAGCGTGTAAAACCATCATTCGAACTTATCCCGGGACAGGTGTTGATATTACCTAACAGCGGGGAAGGTGGGGAAAAGAAGTGAATACAAAAAAGTTGTGGGTATCCATAATTACTGCGCTGGTGTTCACCACACTATTATTCCCGCGGGTTATCTCTCAGGAGTTTGGTATGCAGTACATTACCCAAGCGGAGGAAGAGGTTAAGTACGGGAAGTACGGGAAAGCTGTACAGATTATGGAGGACGGCCTTGCGGAACTGCCAAAGTCCGAGGAGTTAAAGTATGAGTTCTGTAATCTTCTTACAACAATAGCGGAAAAACTTATTACCATAAAAAAGTATGCTGAGGCTTTGGAATACCTTACCCGCGCGGAAGCGTTGTATCCCGGGGATAAAAGGGTAGCTGAACGCAAAATTTTTGTCGTAGGAGAACTTGATAAACTCAAGAAACAGTATGAAGCAAAGATCGCGGAGCCAAAACCTAACCCGTTAGTTATTGTGCGGGATGATGCGGTTAACCGTGAAACTTTGCGTGTGATTGAAAATAATGTTAACTCCCTGGAGTCCGCACAAGGTGAACTTTCTAAGTTTAAATCTCTTGCTTCGGATAATGTCAGGCAGTTACGCCGTGAACTACGGAAACAAAAGGTGTGGTTCATCACAGTAATAGTGTTATTGTGTATCTTCGCAACAGGAGTTGGGTTGTTTTACTGGGTTACGGAATTACGGTTCGCTAAACTTGCGAAGGATAATGTTGATGAAAAAAAGGAACTTGTAAAGATTTTGGAATCACAACAACAGTTTTTTGCGCAAAACATTTCTCAGCTACTCACCGTGCAGGTGGTGGACCGC